>JBKCOM010000057.1:0-23589 GCA_046309775.1 Flavobacteriales bacterium | reverse complement strand
GCGAACCTGTTGACCGTGGCGGGTTGTGATAGCATCGCGACACTCAACCTATCGATCAACGACGTCCTCACATCAACAACAGATATCACCATTTGTAGCAATCAAATTCCTTACAACTGGAATGGAGTTGACTACAACGCCGCAGGAACATACACCGCGAATCTATTGACTGTGGCGGGTTGCGATAGCATCGCCACATTAAACTTGAACATCAATGATGTCTTGACTTCCACAACAGATATCACGATCTGCAGCAATCAAGTTCCTTACAACTGGAATGGCGTGGATTATTCTGCCGCGGGTACATACACTGCGAATCTTCTATCCATTACAGGTTGTGATAGTATCGCGACACTCAACCTATCGATCAACGACGTTCTCACCTCAAACACCGACGTCACGATTTGTAGTAACCAAGTTCCCTATAACTGGAATGGCATTGATTACACTGCCGCGGGAACATACACCGCGAATCTATTGACCGTGGCGGGTTGTGATAGCATTGCTACATTAAACTTGAATATTTCACCAAGTTATTTTACTACCGAATCAATTACAATCAACGAAGGACAATCTAACACTTTACCAAACGGTTCGGTAGTTTCTACGGCCGGAACTTATACTTCAAACCTGATCACAACTCTCGGTTGCGATTCAGTCATCACCACTAGTGTGACGGTTCTCGGTGCCATTAATGTGTTGGTGAATGCCTCTATTTGTCAAGGAGAGTTCTACACGCTGCCCGATGGAAGCACTGTTGCAGGAAGCGGCAGCTATGCTGTGACGCTACAAGCTGCTTCTGGTGCGGACTCTACGATCACAACCATACTTTCGGAATATCCGGTGTATAGTATACAACTCAATGAAGCAATCTGCCAAGGTGAATCGTGGACTCTACCCGACGGCGGGGTAGTAGCGGTATCTGGCGTTTATACCACTAACCTCACTTCCATCTTTGGTTGCGACTCCACCATTATTACCAACCTGATTGTGAATCCGCTCCCAACGGTAGCAATTCTCAACAACACTGGTACGAACACCCTCACATGCTCCGTTCCATCTATCAGTCTTACTGCTACTGGTGGGGCTACGTATTTCTGGTCGAATGGCCTTGGATCTAACCCATCTGTCACGATTACTTCGCCCGGAACCTATTTTGTTACTGTTACCCTACCGAGTGGTTGTTCGGTTTCTCAGTCGATTACTATTCTTGAGGATAACGTAAGTCCAATATTGACGCTGAGTACATCAAATAATCAGACACAATTGACATGCGATGTACTTTCTATAGATATCACAGCAAACGGTTCAGGAAGTATTATTTGGTCGAATGGGCTAGGAATCGCCAACACTGTTTCGGTGACTAGTCCAGGTGTGTATTCAGCCACGCTTACGGCCGCCAACGGCTGTGTCGCGCAAGGGTCGATAACAATTACTCAGGATGTGACTGTACCAATTGTTGCCATTACGAATATTACGGGCACCAATACACTTACCTGTGATATCACTAATATTACGCTTTCAACAACGGGCGTTGGAACATATTTGTGGACACCAAACAGTAATACCAACCCTACAATTGGCGTTAATACTCCCGGGGAATACAGTGTTGTCGTGACCGGACCGAATGGTTGTTCGGCTTCTGATAGTTATACTGTTCTTCAAGATATTATTCCTCCAGTGGCGGGTCTCACGAACCTCACAGGAGATAGCGTTTTGACCTGCGATTTATTGGCAATAGACCTGGTAGCCAGCGGCGGTCAAGGGTACGTGTGGACAAATGGGGCTGGAAACAGTCCGTCACTAACCGTTACTTCACCAGGTGTGTACACGGTCATCGCCGTGGGCCAAAATGGTTGCACGGATCAAGAGAGTATCACTGTTTACCAAGATATAAATGAACCTGCTCCTACCATAGTGAACGTTGAGTTTTGTGAGGGCGATTACTATCAATTACCGAATGATCAGTCGGTTTTTGAATCGGGCACCTATAATGTGGTTTTGAACACTTACAATGGCTGTGACAGCCTTGTTGTAACAAACGTTACTGTCCACCCGAACGAAGAGAGTTTCTTCGCTGTACGGATTTGCCCGGGAGAAATTTATGCCCTACCGAATGGTCAGTCGGTTTCGGAGGCAGGAAATTACCCTGTGATGTTCGAATCTATCCACGGATGCGATAGCTTAGTAACATTTATTATTGATATCATTCAAACGTTTAATATCGTTCAGAATGTCGTTATCTGCCCAGGAGAATCTTACCAATTACCAGACGGGACAAATCAAACTTCCGAGGGAGCATTTGAATTCAACTATGTCTCGAGTCTCGGCTGTGACTCGGTGGTTACATACTTCTTGGATATCTATAACCCTATTGTGACAACGATTCCAGTGACTTTGTGCAATGGTGAGTCGTACGTATTGCCAACAGGACAGACAGTGGTAACGGCAGGAAATTATCCACAGATTTTGCAATCCATTTCGGGTTGTGACTCTACGGTAATTACGCAGGTATCAGTGCTTCCAGCGCTACAAAGTTTTGTGAACAACACGATATGTCAAGGTACACAGTATATACTACCGAATGGTCAGTCGGTTTCTCAATCAGGAATTTATTCTAATACAATTACTTCGATAAATGGTTGTGATTCAACAGTTGTTACCACATTGAATATTCAGCCATCTATCACCGTTGCCTTGGTTCCTTTTGCGGACACGGTGAACGTTTGTCTTGGTGATTCAGTACTCCTTAATGCGGTGGGTGCGAATACGTACAATTGGTCTCCAAATGAGTACTTAACGCCACTGTTAACCGCGACAGCAGAGGCGGAACCACCAACCAGCATGTGGTATTACGTTACGGGTAATAGCGGCCCTTGCAGCGCAAATGATAGCTTATACATTCAAGTGGTGCCTTTACCAGATTTGGCGATCACAAGTAGCGAGCTTACCATTTGTCAAGGTGATAGCGCGTTGATTAGTGCTTCTGGTGCAGAGTATTTCACCTGGTCGCCTCCTTTGAATGATGATTGTGTTACCTGCAATAATGCTTTTGCCGCGCCTAATTCGTCCACTACATACACTCTCCAAGGATATGCAAACGGTTGTTATAACTCCACATCATTCACTCTTGAAGTGATGCAAGCCGCATTGGCCTCTGTCAATGGAGATACAGTGGTATGTGAAAATAGTCCCCTCTTGCTGTCGGCTAGTGGTGGTAATAGCTATTTGTGGAATACAGGAGAGACCACGAGCAGCATCGAGGTGTATCCATTGAATGATACTACCTATTCAGTGGTAGTCACTTTGGGAAACTGCGTTGATAGTGCATTCTTTGATATTTATGTGGCACCATTTGAAAACGTATATGCGGGCGAGGATACTTTGATTACGCTTGGATCTTCGGTGATTTTGAATGCAAGTGGTGCAGATCAATATAGTTGGTCGCCCACAGGCTCATTGAGCTGCGGTTACTGTTCTACACCAACAGCAACACCAATCGAAACTACAGAGTATTGCGTCACGGGAACGGATCTCTGGGGATGCAACACCGAAGACTGTGTGCGGATAGAGGTGACAATAGAATGTGAAACCTTCTTCGCGCCCAATGTTTTTTCCCCTGCGGAAGGTGGTCATATTGAGAATGATTGCTATCGAATTTATGGAACAGAGTGCTTTAATACATTTAAATTGTCCATTTATAATCGCTGGGGTGAAGTAGTCTTTGAGACTGAAAACAAGGAGGACTGTTGGGACGGAACCTATCGTGGACAAGATGTCAATTCGGGAGTATTCGTTTACCAATTAGATGGCGTATTGGTCACAGGACAAGAGTTTTCAAGAAAGGGTAATATCACATTAGTAAGATGATGAAGGCAGGCATGAAACATATTGTAATGGCATTTGTGGCGTGTATTGCTGCAATATCGAGTATTGCACAAGACTTACATTTTTCGCAATTTTATAATGCGCCTTTAAGCCAGAATCCTGCTTTGGCCGGCGCTATCAACAGTCGAGAATTGTACATCAATTATAGAAACCAGTGGAGAGCAGTGAGCACTCCTTTCAAGACTTTTGCTGCGTCGGCAGCTACGCGAATTAGTGATGCAAAGTCTCGTAAAGGATTTTGGGCAATGGGCGGAAGATTTTACAACGATCAAGCCGGAGATGGAAATTTGAAAACAATAAGCGGTGCGGCAAATCTTGTATATCATATTCGCCTTAGCAAATATCAACATCTAGGCCTCGGAATGAGCGGTGGTTTCGGACAGCGAAGTATCAACTGGGATAGTTTTCAATGGGGCAGTCAGTATAGCAACGGTAGCTATCTATCGGGCTTGCCCAATGGTGAATTTCTCGCCAACAATAGCGTGCGGTATGCGGACATTCAAACAGGTATCGTCTGGTCGTTCAATAACACAAGCGATCTCATCAAGGTGACCAGTAATAATTTTAATCAGGGAAATGTCGGAATTTCGATGCACCACGTCAATCGTCCAAGCTTCGGATTTATGGATACAGGCGAACGTCAACAAATAAAATATGTGGCACACGGAGATTTTTTATTCAGTTTAAAAAATACTCCTCTCGCTATTCAACCGGGTTTTATGGCTTACATGCAAGGCCCGGCGAGCGAGATTGTCTTCGGAAGTCAGGTGCGATACGAACTTTTGGCCAATTCAAAATACACGGGTATTTACAAAGGTGGAGGTATTTCTATTGGTGCTTTCTACCGCATGAAAGACGCGATGATTTTCACCGGCATGATTGAATTTGCGCAGTATAGTTTTGGATTCAGTTATGATATGAATACGTCGAACCTTGTGTCTGCGAGTGGGGGCCGAGGTGCAATGGAGTTTTGTTTTAGAATCATAAATCAAAATCCATATTTCAAAGACACGAAGATTTTCTAAACACCCCACCCGAAGATGGTGATGTCATCCGTTTGATCGTTCGTGCCTTTCCACAAATCGATTTGATTTGAAATTTCTTGGGAAATAGCGTTGGGTTCTTTTGCAATCGCGTTTTTAATCAATTGTATCTTACCTGTAGATTTCAACTTCTTATTTTGCGCTCCGCCAAATTGATCTTTCACGCCATCGGTGCACATTACAGCGTAGGTTTCAGGAGATATTTTGAGGTGATGATTCTGAAAATTTTTTGCTGAAAAATCCTTGAGTGAAGAGAATTTGTTTCCCTTGATTTTGATATGTTGATCCTTTGATATCAGCAATAAAGCAATTTCGGAACCAGCGAATGAAAGCTCATGTGTTTGCGTATTGAAAATGCTCACTCCGATAGCGAGACCATCATTTATTTGTTGTTCGCGATTTTTATGAAACGTTTCATTATATACTCCTAACACGTGCGCTAGTACTTCTGAAGGCTTAGGTTGTTGTTTTTCTTTGGGTGACGAATTGAGTGCAAAGGTGCCGAGCACACTTAATAGCGCTCCCGGAACTCCATGTCCGGTGCAGTCTCCAACGGCAATGTAAATGAGATGTTCTACTCGTTGAACCCAATAGAAATCCCCAGAAACCATATCCTTTGGTTTGAAATACAAAAAATGATTGGGTAGAATTTTTTTAATCTTTTCATCCGACGGCAGCATTGCTTTTTGAATCTGATGCGCATATGCTAGGCTTTCGTAGGTCTCTTTATTTTTTATAGTCAGTTCTTGTTTTTGCTTCTCGAGTTCTTGAAGGCTGGACTTCAGCTGTCGGGTGCGCTTTTCTACGAGATGCTCCAGTTCGTCGGTGTGTTTTTGGAGTTCGTTCAAATAATTTAGTTGAACCAATTTGGAAGCCGCCATGGACGCGATGGTGGTGAGTATTTCCAAATCTGCCTCGGTGTAGAAATGAGCCTCCGGGTGCTCTGAATCAATGACTCCAATCACTTCATTGCCTTGTTTGATGGGCACGGCAATTTCCGAAAGGCGCATATCATCATCAATGATATAGCGATCGTCGAGCGCAGTGTTTCCAACTATTTCAGCGAGCCCTGTCAGTGCCACGGTTCCCACGATTCCTTGTCCGATTTCAATGGTGATGGGATTGTATATATCCAATGCCACGGGGTTTTTGGGTCCGTGAGCCGCAGCTTGATAAAGATATTTTTTCGTGGGATCTTTTAAATAGACCACACAGTCTACGAAGCCTAAATCGGCAATAGCATTTTTAGCGATAAGCCATACTACTTCTTCTTGGCTCGATGTATCGAGCACGAGAGAAGCGAAACGATTGATCACCGCCAATCGATCCTCGGTAGTACTGAGTCTGTGATGAGAGAGACGCATGGACATGAGTATACGCGTGTTTTTAAAAAAAGTTAGCCTACAATTATTACCGATTCTACTACCTTTGGGCCTTGCAAAATCAAACTGTCAATATCCCGCTCTACTATGAGACGCATCACGCCGAAGAGGCTGCCGCACCGTGGTTGTTATTTATTCATGGTGCCGGTGGAAGCACACGTACATGGCGCAAACAGGTAGAGGCTTATCAGGGAAAATTCAATTTATTGCTCATCGATTTGCCCGGCCACGCCCGATCTGTAGAGGCTTCCCTTCATCAACATCATTATGATTTTGAATGGATAGGAAATAAAATCTGGGAAGTTGTGGATATCCTCCGCATTCAGACGGTCGATATCATCGCAGTGTCTCTCGGCAGTATTATCGCTATGCAAATGCGTTTTTCGCGCCCAAATGCCGTGAGCACCATGGTTTTTGCAGGCCCCATCGTGGCGCTGAATCTCAAGTTGAGAACGTTGGCTCGAACAGGACTTACGTTGGCCAAGATCATTGGTTATCAAAATTTTTATGCGATGACGGCGCGCATCACATTGCCGCGCAACAATCACAAGAAATCAAGAGATATCTTCGTGAGAGAGTCCAAACAAATCAGCGACATTGAATATAAAAAATGGACGGCGATGTATGGCAAAACGCTCGACAGAACGTTGAAGCTCTTGTTTGAAAAAGCAGTGGACGTTCCTGTTTTATTTATGATTGGCGCGCAAGACCACCTTTTTATGGGCCCAGCAATGGATTATGCGAAGAAATGTTCAAACGTAATCGTTGAATTGGTGGATCGTTGCGGACATCTTGTAAGCCTTGAAAAATCTGAAATTTTCAATGGCAAATGCCATGATTTTTTAGTGAAGTTCAAATCTTAGCGGTAGCTTTTTTTGGGCGCTCCCCGCATACGCGGGGCGGGCTGTCCGTTCCAATCTTTTTCTCGCTGCGCTCAAAAAAGGATTTCCACTGCCATCCCTAGCGCATCAGCCACGGTTTGCAAGAACGTGCGCGAAACATTTCTATTTATAATCAAGCTGTTCGGCTTGTGATTGAAATAAAATTCTAATAACACAAGAATTCTCTAAAAACATTTTTTATTTTTGATAATGAGTTCTACAGACTTATGAGTGCATTTGACGGAGACCGAACAGGTTTAAGTTCGGATGAAATACTTTCCATTAAAGCTAGAAAACTACACGTACAGCTACTATTTGCAATTGGAGTAATGGCGTTGGTTTATTCAGGCCTGAATTTCTATTATGGAATGTATGATCACTGCAGGGTTACGCTTAGCGTTATCCCGGGCGTTGCTTTTGCATGGTGGTTGAATCATAAGAATTACTTCTACTGGTCAAAGGTCTGGAACTTCATTGTCATCAATTCTGCGATTTTTTTCTTGGCAAAGTATTCTCAAAAAGAAACCTATCTTTTCGTTTTTTATTTTCCAATTATTGTTGGCAGTCTTATCGTTTTTCAAGGTCGTGAACGCCTTACTGGCTATGTGTTTGCTTTAATTTCTTGTTGTGCAATAGCGGCCATCGTATTCTGGGATAGCAATTTTTTGTTTTATAGAAACAATGAAGTGAGTCATCCTACGGCAGGCCGAATCATGAATGTTTTTGGTGTAGTAGCGAGTTTAATTTTAGAGGTTATTTTTATTCTTCGCACAAATAAAGAAGTACAGGAGAACCTAATTAAGCAACAAGAAATCTTGGACCTCAATGCCGAACGACTAAAAGGCAGTTTGTACGCTCGCAATCGGATGATCGCTATCCTTGCTCACGATGTGAGATCACCATTGAATATTATTGAAGGCTACCTCGATCAGTTAAAAGATGGAAGCATAGATGAAAGTACGCGACAACAAATCACGGAACTACTTCATAGTCGGGCTAAGAGTACGAATAAACTCTTAGTAGATATGGTTAAATGGGCGCAGAGTCAGGGTGAAACCATTCAATGGACGCCAGAGAAAATTACTTTGAAAGAGCTTCGTGAGATGATAGAGGTTATTTGTGAGTCTTCGGTTCAGGGAGTATGTAGAGAAGAGTTTACCATAGGTATAGAATCAACAGACGATAAGTGGTTCGAGGCCGATCGAAATATGTTGGATGCGATTTTTAGAAACTTAATCAACAACGCAATTAAGTTTACGGGAAGCGATAGAAAAATTATAATAGAAGTGTCTGTACAAGGCGAGATTGGCTGCTTCGCGGTGCAAGACAATGGTTCTGGCATTAGCGCGGATAATCTTGAAAAATTGAGAAAAGGGGTTTCTTTCTCTACCTCAGAATCATTAAACGTGACAGGCATGGGACTCGGAAATACGATTGTCGTTGATTTTCTCAGACAGCATCAATCCCAACTCTATATTCAATCAGAACAAGGACAGGGCAGTAGGTTCTATTTTTATTTGCCAGTCTCGTCAAACTAATTGCTATGTGATAGTATCATTGCGGCATGATTGGACCTAACCCTTTTGATGATATCCTGATTGTTGAATTGTCCGAAGGACAAGATTTTCCTGTTGATCTTATTGCCACGAATACTGCGACAGATCAGCTTTTTAAGGATAGAATTTTTACGTCTAAGAAAATTGTTGATACTTCAAATTTCCCCCCAGGACTTTATCAATATGTATTGAAACACGACGATAAAATCCTGGAGGAAGGTTATTTGAAGAAGCTGTAGTGTTTACTTCTGCACTCTCACATTCGCATTGCCAACTTTGATAATGTAGCTACCGCTGCTTTGCGCAGAAAAATCAATTGTGTTATGGATAGAAGTAATCTTTCCTTGCAATACTTCTCTTCCTGTGATATCGTAAACAAAATAGTTGGAGCCTATTAAAGACGCCGAAACGTTGATTCGCAAGTCATTTTGCACAGGATTGGGGAAGATAGAAATGAAGGTGTCTTTAGATTCATTTATTGAAACAAATGAGAACATATCGCTTATTACGGAGCATCCATTTCCGCCAGTTATTTCTACGAAATAGCCTCCTTCGTTTTCTAAACCGAATGTTTGTTCGGTCGCTCCTTCAATTTCATCGCCATTCTCATCGTACCACTGCCACATGAATCCTTCCGACGCGGTAAGAGTCTGATTGATGGGATCATAAACAATTTCATATGAGGGAAGTGGTTCTTCTATCACGATCCATTGAGAGCTTACCGTACATAATGGATTAGTGATGGTCATGTCAACAGTCCATGTGTCACCAAACGTGGCGAGCTGGCTAAACATCATTTCGTCGCTGACAAACTCACCATTCACAAACCATTCAATGCTTTCGATGTATGGATAATCTACAAGCTGGTTGAATTCTTCACCATAACATTCTGACTCTTCTTCATTGAACTGAGGAATTTCGCTACAATCATAAATTTCATGGTAGGTTGTGTTCGTGATAATAGGTGGATTGTCATCAAAGAAGATTGCAGCCGTATTGTTAATGACTTCACCAACCTCAATGCCCGGCATCGTTCTTATTTTATAAATCACGTAGCCGTGAGATTCTGGTTCATTGGAAGTGCTATCTGGCAACATGATATTGTTGAACACGAATTTCACCAAACCATCTGGTTGAACAATCGTACTAAAGGAATGCGATGCGTTCAAAGGCTCAAGTGTATTAAGATCTAAGCGCGCAATATCAATTTGATCCTCGATGACAACGTCGAATGCGGGAGCGTTTCCAGTGTTTTGAAAACGAATTTTGTATTGCAGCTCGGTGTCTTCAAGAATGAAGTGGTTTTCAGTATATCCTTCTGGTGTAGCTTGCTTGTCGTTCGGGTCGTAAGCGCAACTTACAAGAGCATTGGTGGTCCATGTGTTTGAATAGAAGATCTGAGTGCCATCCGATAGTTCTAGATCGAAGGTAAATGGGAAAGATTGTCCAACATAGTCTACTCCAGGACCATTAACGTGCGCAATAAGGTTGAGATAGGCACCTGGAAGCATGTTTTCAATTTGCCATTCAAACACTCCGGGTGCTGGATTGGTGAAAGGCTCCCCGTAGGAAACTGTTTGTGCAGTAAAAAGTGGATTAGCTGTTATTGTAAATGTTCCACTAATGGGCACAGTTCCGGTATTACTGATATAGGCGCCAGGATAGAAGCCATTATTGCATTGAATTAAAGAAGTAGAGAACATATTCGTTCCACTGATTTGAGCGGCTACTCCACTTGTAGGGGTTAATCCAATAGGCAATCCGTTGCATGTGGGCAGTGTTATTGTTTGTGTATTGTCGCCACCTGTTAAAACCCAGTTGCCTGCGGTGTTGTGGAATGTGACGGAGTAGGAGCCAAGTTCTAAACCTGGCAAAACAAAGGAGCCCGTTGCATCTGGATAGATAGTAATGTTTAGTTCGTCGATAGTGATATATCCTGCGCTTGAGAGTGCAGGCTCTAATATGGGCCAACCGTCGCGCACTCCATTTCCATTGATGTCATTAAAAAATACCCCGGTTATATCATTACCAAAGAGACAAGAGCCATCATCGCAAGTAGCCCAAGACATGTAGTTGCAAGCGGATGCGTCGGTGCAGCCATTTGTGCCGCAAGAACCATCGTTAATAATTGCTTCTGGATCATAATTGCAAGAAAGAGGATTGGTGCAGCCGCACACGCCAGTGATTGGTTCGTTTGACATTACCACCCCCACGTTGATATTGATCCATGAAGTCCATGCCGCCATCACCCGAACGTAGTAATTCGTTTGTGGTGTCACAGTAAAGTTTTCTTCGAAAGAAAAGCAAGAGGTAATGTTTCCGCAATACACTTCTACCGCGTCTGCACAAGCTCCATTGTTTTCTGCGGCAAGAATTTGAATACCCATGCCTTGAATAATACCAGGGCTGCTAGCAAACTGGCTGAATGCACCAAACTGTATGTGTGTGAAGTCTTCGCTATTGAAAGTGTACCAACCCGTCTGTGAGAATTGAAGATTGGTGCAAACAGGATTTTCAAAGTTGAGCGAACACAAGGTGCCCGATATTTGCTCACCGTTTGTTAGGGTGACTGAAGTTTCACAAATATCGTTTGTAGACATTGTAGACACGATGCTTAAAGTTGTTTGCCCAACGCAACCCTCGGCATCGGTAACGAATAGCTCATAGTTTCCAGGAATGTCCCAACAAGCATAGTTATTTGGGTTGAGTTCAGGGCCGAAAGGAATGATGAATGAGAAGGGCGCTGTTCCTCCGCTCACTGTCACGTAAAAACATCCGGGTTGCCCGCAGGAATTGGTCGTGTAGACAACAGTAGGAATGGGAGGGTTTTCACATTGAGTGAATGACAAGATTGCAAGGCAGCATAATGCAATTGTGGTGATGATTTTTTTCATCGGTATCGGGTTTTGATTAAGGTCTATTCAAAGACTCAAATATAAACCCGTAGGTTGCATTATACTGCCCTGTCAATCAAAATTCTGGTCATTCAAAGACTGTTAGATTTTACTTCTGTACCCTCACATTCGCATTGCCAACTTTGATGATATAGCTGCCGCTGCTTTGCTGTGAGAAGTCGATGGTGTTGTTGATAGAAGTGATTTTCCCGCGCATTACTTCTCTACCAGTCACGTCGTGTACGCTATATTCTGAGTCTATGAAAGCTTGAGAAACTTGCAGTTGTAAATTATCAACTACAGGATTGGGGTAGGCGAGAATGCGGAGGTTTGTGTTTTCATCTATCCCTGTAAGATTCACAACATTGCTCTGAACAGCACAACCACTTTGTCCGGTGATGATGACGTAATATCCGTCCGAATTGTTACCACCGAATGTTTGTTCGGTTGCATCGGGAATGATCGATCCGTCCGCATTGTACCATTGCCACGCCACGCCGTCTAGGGCCGAGAAAGTTTGATTTTGCTCATTGTAGAAAGCTTCATCTGAAGGGATTTCCAACTCTTCAATAGTCCATTGCGAGGTTACTTCGCATAATGGATTGGTCATAACAACTTCAATTTCGAGATCATTTCCGAAAACAATCGGAATGTCAAAATTTGTGACGTCCGCGATGAAGTTGCCATTGACAAACCACTCTGTTGATTCCAAATAAGGGTATGTAATTTCATGAGAAAAATCTTCATTGAAACAGATTTCTATGATTTCGTTATAGCGAGGGATTTCATCACAGGTATAAATTTCGTGAAATGCCGTGTTGGTGATAATGGGAGGGTTTGAGTCGAAATAAATTCCTGCGGTATTTTCAATAATATCACCGGGACTCACTCCTGGTTTGGTGCGAATCTTATACGTTAAAGAGCCAATGGATTCAAGGAAATTGGAGCCACTATCGGGCAACATAATTCCATTAAACATAAAGTTGACCGTCCCATCATTGTCGACGTTTACTGTCATGGGATCGGATGCTGAAGTAGGCTGAAACGTTGATATATCGAGCTTTTCAATGTCGATGAGATTTTCAATGCGCACATTTTGAGCTGGAGCGTTTCCTGTGTTTTGGAAACGAATACGATACTCGATTTCGGTGTCTTCTAGAATAAAATGATTGTCGGTGTATCCCACTGGGTCGCCTTGAATATCGTTCGGGTCGTACGCGCAGCTTACAACCTGATTGGATGCCCAAGAATCTTGAGCGAGTAAGTTTCCTTGACAATAGATTTCTAAATCCGTGAGAGCTTCATATGTGGTGCCCACAAGTTCAGGTCCTGGGCCAATGATACTGTAGTAGATGAATAAGGATGCACCAGGGGGAAAATCAGTGAACTCCCATAAAATCTGATTTGGAGTGGGATTACTCAACTGACTAGTATATGGCTGTGAACCGGAATAGAAAATACTCTCGATGAGATTATCAGTGAATAAAGATGGATCGAGAAAGATAGACAAGCTGCCACTGATTGGCTCTGAACCTTGGTTCATGAGGGATGAATAGTGATTCGCCCCCTCATTGCATTCAATTGTTGAATATTGAAATGATGTCGAAGAATGAAAGGCATACAGGCATTGATCAATTACAGAAATAGGGACTTGAATGTTTTCGCAACTAGAAATTGTGATGGGAATGGAATTATTAGGAAATGAAGAGGTGAAGTAGTCTTCCGCGGGGTTGAAAGTTAGTTCATATTCTCCGGGCTCAAGGAAAGGAAGAAACGCCTGACCGTATTCATTGACAAAGGCAGTGATGTTGCCAGGATTAAAAGTCAAAGAACCAACGCTTCCAATCAAAAATTCTTCATTATCCCAATCGGCGTTGTTGTTAGCATCATTGTATGCATGGATATAAACAGAGTTTTGGCTGATACAAAAAGTACTGAATGTAGCGTTGGGATTAAAATTGCATGCTGCTGGATCTGTGCAACCATAGACTTCAAAGTTCTCACAAATGCCGTCAGTATTATAATCAAGAATACAATTTCCTTCGCAGTCTACATCGTTTGATTCAGGGAGAATACAAGATCCATCGTTAATCGTTGCGCTCGGGTTATAGTTGCAAGCGTAAATATTGTTGCATCCCAAGACTTCCAACTCATCACAAACCCCGTTGTTATTAGCGTCATTAAAGCAACCATCACAATCAGAGAAAGCGTTTGGAGGGTAAGAGCAGAACGAATTCAACTGCGCGTCAGGATTGAAGTTGCAGGCATTAGGATCTGTACAACCTACTATGAGCGGTTCACAAATACCGTCTTGATTTACGTCATTAATACAATTTCCGTCACAGTCAAGATAATTGATCACTTGATAAGTACAAAGAGCCAATGCACCAAAGTTACACGCTTCAGGATCGTTGCATGCAGTCATTGTAAACGACAATTCAATTGCTGGCGTGAAGTTGACAGGTCGAAGAACTTCAATAAAGATTGAGCCGTCTGCAGTCGTTATATACCCTCCCCTATCAGAGTCGTTTGGTTCGCCTAGAAACGAAATTGATTCTTCTATATTAACCTTTTTAACCTTCGCATTGTATACTGCCGAGGGGAGTAGATTAACGGGTTGTGGGAACGGAATGAATATCGGCTGACCATTTAATATTTGACTATAGATTTCGCTTGTAATAACGAATGGGTCGCTACTAGCTAACACTAAATTTTCTAAAGTTTCCAAGTATGAGACATCAATTAACTCGACTTTAACTTCAGAGCCCACCTGAGTGTTAGGGCCGAAGAATACATTAAGCCCAATGCAATTTAATTGGCTTTCAGAATCACTATCTTCATAATAGTAATTTACGGAAGCACTAAGATCTATGCCCGATGCTGCTATTAACTCCTTTAAATTGCTGTTGAAGCTTTGCCGAGTTCTCGTATCAGAAATCTCGAGTGGTTTGACGTAATTATTATTAGTGGGATTATCGTCGTCGGGTAGGCTGAATGAGACATCAAAATTGCCTGGTGTTTGAGGATATATCACCTCAATATAAACGGTATCTACTTTTCCTGCAGGGATCATTCTAGACCCATAGAACTCTTGTCCATCAAATTCTACAACCACCTCGGCTAATTGATTGGTCTGTGAATAATTCCTTACAGCCGCTAACATCGCAACTGGATTCGATTCAGAACCGATTCCTACTGGAACAACAGAATACTCATAATTAGACCAAATATCACGAATCCAAGCATTAGCAATACCTAAATCATGGCTTGGAGTAGTGACTATTTGGACATCGTCAATCATCCAATTCAAATCAAAGACACCAACCCATCGGAATCTCAACCAGATTTGGTTAACTCCATCCTGAGAGGCTATTTGTGAAAGATGAAAAACTTCTTCTTTCGGGTTTGATATAATTTCTTGGGATGACAGATTTTCTGGCCATAAAAGAAAACGCGTTCCTGTGGGCGCCTGTGAGATGCTTGTGGTGCTGATATCTGGCCAAGTAATACCGTCTGTTGAGATTTCCAAGAGACATTTTGGGGCGTGATTAGGTGACTGGTAGTAATTAGGAAAAGCTGAGTTATGGGCGGTTTCGAATCGTAAGTAAATGTCATCTAGTCCGGCGATATTGATTGGTTGAGAAGTTTGAAACCAACAATTTTCAACTACAAGATCTGATGAACTGTAGGTTGTATGAGGAGAATTTACATACATATAGCCATTATCATGCGATGTAGACTCAATCGGAAATTCACGGTTGAGGGCTAATTCTTGAGTTCCGCAAATAAAATTCACATCGGGAGCATAATCGTTGAACCCCTCTGCATTAGCATTTCCAAGAACCCAATCGTTGCAATTGGAAAAGTCGTTGGACCAAATAATGTTTTGAGATTCACAATTGGTAACAACCCAAATTGTTATTACAGCAAGTAATAGTTTTTTCATAATTAGAGTATTTTTAGTTTTATTTATTTGAGTGTCTGGCATTAAGAAGCATCGAAAATTAGTTTGAATGGGAACCATTATTTCTGCACCCTCACATTCGCATTGCCAACTTTGATGATATAGCTGCCGCTGCTTTGTTGTGAGAAGTCGATGGTGTTGTTGATAGAAGTGATTTTCCCGCGTATTACTTCTCTGCCCGTTACATCCAACACGAGGTAGTCCGCCCCGATGAGAGCTTGTGAAACTTGCAGTTGTAAATTATCAAAGACTGGATTAGGAAAGGCAGTAATGCTGTTTGAATCAAATTCATCAACTGAAACGATGGTGAATAACTCACTTTGAGAAGTGCATCCATTCTCACCTGTGATAACCACATAATACGCACCAGCAATTGAGCTACCGAATGTTTGTTCGGTTGCACCGGGAATTATGGTTCCGTCAGCATTGTACCACTGCCAAGCCACGCCTGTCTCAGCGGTTAGTTGGCCTTGGATGCCTTCAATTACTATGTTTGAAGGAAGGGGTAACTCTTCAATAGTCCATTGCGAGGTTACTTCGCAGAGAGGGTTTTCGATAATCATCTCTATGTTCCAGCTTTCTCCAAAATTAGCTAATTCTGTAAAGTTTAGAGCATTACCTGCTAATTGATCATTTACCAACCAGGTGATGGTTTCTATATGCGGATAGGTGATAACTTGTGAGAATAAATCGTTTGTGCAAAGTGTTAGTTGCTCATCGAACTGAGGAATTTCATCACAACTGTAGATCTCGTGAAACGCTGTGTTAGTGATGATTGGCGGATTATTATCAAAATAAATCGCTGCCGTATTATTAATGATTTCTCCAACCTCAACAGTGGGTATCGTTCTAATTTTATAAATCAAAAAGCCTTGCGATCCCTCAAGATCTGAAGTGCTGTCTGGAAGCATGATGTGATTAAAGATGAAATGCACCATACCGTCTGCGTCTACTACAGTGCTCATGTTGTGCGATGATGTTATGGGCTGAAAGGTCGTTATGTCAAGGCGCTCGGTGTCGATTTGATTCTCGATGGTCACATCAGTGGCAGGAGCATTACCCGTGTTTTGAAATCTGATTTTATATTCAATTTCAGTATCTGAAAGAATAAAGTGATTCTCTGTATAGCCAGCTGGATTAGCCTGTATATCATTGGGGTCGTAGGCGCAACTCACGAGCACTTCGGCGTCAAAAGAATCTTCAAAAACAACCACTCCATTATTGTTAAGGACTACATCGGTTTGAAAATTAAATATGTCACCTACGAATTCAACCCCAGGCCCTTCTATGTAAACTGATGCATTGATGGTTTGACCGGGCAATAAGTTGGAGATTTCCCATGTAATGACACCAGGAGTGGCACTTATAATCGGTGCGCCAGAGTCTGGCTGCCCAATGCCTAAAACGGGGTCGAATGTCATTGTTACTGTTCCGTTTAATGGCTGGGTTCCTGTATTGTTTATCCACGTGGCGGGAAAGAAGCCTTCTATGCAAGCCATTGTTGGCTCACCTTGCATATTGTCGCCTGAGAGAGCTGACGAAACTTCTGCCGACATAAATAGTGGAAAATATATTCTGTCGCACGATGGAATGGTGATAGTATTTGTGAGTAATTCTGTTGGTAGAAAATTGGAGCCATCTTGAAGAACAAGCTCAACAGAATAGCTCCCTAGCGGCAGCGCTTGAATGACAAATAATCCAGTGTCGTTTGGAAATACCTGAAGATCGAGTTCTTCAATATAAATATGACCAATATTAGCCAACGCAATTTCAAGTGTGGGTGAACTATCACGGATTCCATTTGTGTTCGCATCCAAGAAAGCAATTGCTGTGATGTCTACGTCGTATAAACACGAACCATCTTCTGCATCCGCAGAGGTATCGTAATTGCATGCACTTTGATCTGTGCACCCGAAAACTTCTAACTCGTCGCAGATATCATTATTGTTAATGTCATTATTGCATTCTCCATCGCAATTGAGATACGAAAATTCTGGATAATCACAAATCGCATCTACGCCATAGTTACAGGCTAAAAGATCACTGCAACCGAATTCCTCTAGTCTCAATCTAATAGCAGGAGTGAAACCAAAGCCCACAAACCAATTTGTTACACCACCTACTCCGTAAGGACCGAAACCGACCATTCCAAAATCACTGTCCTCTGGATTGGACAGTATAAAAATCCGATCAGTGGACTCGTACCTCCTTATTTCAATAAAATAATTGGAGCCGGATTCTAGATTTGAGGGTTCTACTAACGGAATGAAAGTATACAAACCTTGCACACCAGCGTCTATCATTTCTTGTGTAACTGCAAAGGGCAAGGATTCTCCTACAGTTTCATTTGTTTGGACTCCATCTACCTCTTCATACAGAAAGACCTGACAAAGTGTTCCAACATCACTGGGGTCTCCAACTAAAAATTCTGCACCAAAACATGTAGTCGCGGAGTTTATATTGTAACGACATCCGATTGCTGTTTCAGCGTCGTTGTTTAATGTTCTTTGAACGAAGCCGTCATCCGAGTTTTGCCCGAAAGAACTTGTTGTGACCTCTATGCTTTCAATTTTAAAATTATCTTGTAGTATTTCGTCTTCGGCCAAGCTAAATACAACTTGATAGAACTGAGCGTTGCCAGGTAGGAAAAACTCTTCGGACCACAAAGTGTCCGATGCTCCGGCTGCGACAAGTCCTTGTATTAAGTACTCATTATTATCAATGTTTATTGTGATCTGAGCATTTTGATCCAAAGAACCATTGTTGATAACAGAAGCTCCCATGCGAACCGGAGCAGCAATTGCCTCGCTCAAAGGTATTGCATGATATTCGAAACCATTTATTATATCACCGACAAAACAGTCTTGTAAAGTCAAATTGTTTTCAGGAAGAACTTTGACTTCCACATCGTCTACCATCCAAGCGTAGCCAAAAGTTCCTTTCCAACGAAATCTCAACCAAATTTGATCTACTCCGGGTTGAGAAGCTATAGTGGTGAGGTTGAAAAAAATATTAGTTGGGTTGTTCACAGGATCGTGCGTATCCATGGTTGGCCACAATTCATAACGCTTTCCTGGGGCTGCCTCTGACACGTCGAAGGTGTTCAGATCTGGCCAGGTAACACCGTCTGTTGATACTTCCACAAGACAATATTCATTGCCATCACTAGCTCCTCCATCCCACATCCTGTAGTATGTTTCAAACGTCAAGCATATATCATCATTACCATTTAATTCAATTGGAAAAGCATTTTGAAACCAACAATTTTCCACCTCAGTCCCACCTTGGCCGCCACCGTATATTTCAGAGTCTACAATCATATACCCATTATCTGCAGTAGTAGACGAAATAGCGCTTATGGCAACAAGGCCATTTGGGGTAATATTTCCACACTCAAAATTCACATTAGGCGTGTATTGGCTAAAGCCGTGCTCATAAGCGTTTCCTAATTCCCAATCCGGGCAATTAGAAAAGTCGCTAGACCAAATAAGGTCTTGAGAAAAAGTGCAAATGGAAATTAAGAATAGACTGAAAATCGATGATAGTTTTTTCATTCTCGTGAGCTTTTGAATTAAGATTAAGGAATATGACTAACTTTATGGCACTAAACCAGCCAATGAGTTATCGATATCTAATACTAATATACATAATTTTTACCCTACCAAGGGTAAATGCTCAATGTGATTTCGATAATATTTATTTTACTGATCTCACCCCGGCATGTCCAGGGACAAATTCCTCTACGTGTGTATTCGGCGGTGAGTACGTCAGTGTAAGCGTGATTGAAAATAATATTTATACTTTTTCCACCTGCGGTTTCATTTTATTCGATACACAAATCACCGTCTACGACGACACAGGTACTCTCGTTCTCGCTTATAATGACGACTTCTGTGGTGCAGGCTCGCAAGTTACGTGGGTAGCTTCCTACACCGGTGTCGTCTTCGTTCTCGTCGATGAATATTTTTGCCTCGATAATTTTAGTTGCACCGAACTTGTCGTCACTTGCGAGGGCGAACAAGGCGGCGGCAACGGTTGCAACACCGATGTGATTCTTTGTCAAAATTCGGGAGGCCCTTTCTTCTTCGGTCCGCCAGGAACTCCAGTGAGTTCGTGTCTTGATTATTTCAACACCTCCCAATTCGCGTACATCATGGTCAACATCACCACAACAGGGTTTTTAAATCTTCTTATTGAAGGCGATGCGACGACAGGCTTTTTGGATGTTGCTGTTTTTAATATCCCAAATGGCACCGACGCCTGTGTGGCGATTCAAGATATTAATAATGAAGTTGGTTGCAATTATGCCAATGCGTTTAGTGGTTGCAATCAGTTTGGTTCCTACTACCCTTGCCCTGCTAGCGTTCCCTCGCCCTTCGTTACGGCTGGGCAAACGATTATGATTGTGGTTGAAGATTGGCAGGACGGTGCATCCACTCAATTTAATTTGCAGCTTGGACCACCGCCCAATGCACAATCTGGTCCAGCGAATGCAACCATTACGCCTGTTGGGCCATTCTGTATCACTTCGCCTCCGGTTCAACTCATTGCTCAAGATTTGGGCGGAGAGTGGACAGGCCCCGGTACGGCATTAGACGGCACTTTCGATCCGGCAGCCGCAGGTTTGGGCACGCACCCTATCAATTACTCTATCGGTCAGCCACCTTGTCAAGCTTTGGGAAATACTACAGTGACTGTGGTAAACGCACCCGCTGCTAGCGCCAACGCAGCAGACGTGAGCATCTGTCAAGGAGAAAACGGCGCGGTGATTTTCAATGGCACGCCGTCTTCAATTGTGAGTTATAATATTAATGGAGGTCCTACTCAAACCATCACATTGAATGCTGCAGGAACAGCTACGCTCAACACTGCGCCGCTTACAGCAGATTTTACGGTTAATTTGATAAGTGTTACTATCCCAGGACCGCCGCCATGTACTTCTCCAATCACTCAACCGCCAATCTTCATTGACGTAAACCCCGCTCCTACGATTTCCCCAGTATATCATGATTGAGCTTTGACTATTTTTGATGAAAATTTTATAAGCGCTGGAATCAAGCTCCACAAATAAACCAAAGGTTAGACTCACATTCATCGATATGGCTAGAAGCATTGCCATTATCATGATGCTGGAAGGGCACATGACAGGCGCTGCACTTGCCGACGAATTTCGAGATGATACCTATCCAATCTACTCCTGGTGGCGCTTTATTCATGGGATTACATCACCACTTTTTTTTACGGTGTCGGGAGTTATTTTTTCCTACTTACTTGTTAGTAACGACAACATTTCTTTTTGGAAAAATAACAGAGTAAAAAAGGGTTTTAGAAGGGTAATACAATTGCTGTTTTGGGGTTATTTCCTTCAAGTGAATCTACTCACTGTTTTTAAAGTAGTATATACAGATATCGAATACAATACAGAGTGGCTGAATTCTTTCCATGTTCTCCAATCAATAGCGACCGGAATATTTATGTTGCTGGCGATTTACGGCTTATATAAATTATTGAAAGTGATACCACTTTATGTTCTCTATATCATCGGTGGAGTCGTCATTTTTACCTTGAATGGTTACTTAGAAAATTACATTTTTGTTCAGAAAAATTTAGTGGCAGGAGGCTTCATTGACTATCCACAATATTATCCACACGGAGCTCCTTCCTTTATTCAAAATATTATTTACGGTCAATATTCTGAGTTTAGTATCGTGAGGTTTGGTGGATATACCTTATTTGGTGGAGCAATTGGCGCATTGATCAAGAGGTATGAGTATCGCATCATTAGTATTAGTGCTTCAATAGCATTTATCGGTGCGGGTTTGATAGCGATACGTTTTATGTATCCTGTGTTGGAATGGGTGGATGAGTTGCTTTACGCTCAGCGTATCGAATTATTGAGGGTTCAAATATTCAACGAGCCCGCCATGGCCGGAATGGGCATCATACTGATGACTTTGGGAGTATTGATTTTACTCAATAGATTCTTCATCATTCCGCAAAATCTCTTTTTGAAAATGGGACAAAACACACTGCCAATTTATATCCTTCATGTGATCATTCTCTATGAGGGAATCTTTGGTTTTGGATTGTATCCAAGTGTGATCAATCATAATCTCAATCCATACGAGTCGGCAATGACAAGTGCTTTGTTTATAGGTTTCTTTTTTGTTATTGTCAAGTACATTGAGCCATTGGAAGAGTTGTACCGAACGTTCATTCGGTATTTGTTTTTAAGGAAGAAAGAGGATTAAAAAATTATCCCATGTAAAAAACCATTCCCGTGAAGAGCAGACCAATGCCAATAGTGGTGAGCCCATATAGAGGAATATTGGTATCAATTCCAGCAATGTGTAAAAGGAATGTGATTAGAAATGCGAGGACAAGTGTTGCGCCGCCAGCAATTACCGATCTTAATCCTCGTCTGCGTTTGCGAGCGTCTTGCATGGTTTTTACCTTGAAAAGAACGGCTTCCGCAATGTCTAGATTTACTTCTCGTTTTACAAGGCGAGCGAGGATTTCGTCACTGGTGTGACCTCCTTCATACAGTTGCCATACTTCATGAAAAAGCCCGTCGGGTATGTGATGTGTCATTTTCAAAAAAGGTTTAGGTATGAAAAATAAGACCTTTCTCTTTTTTGTAAAATGATAATTGTCATAAATGAAAAAAGCCTTCTCGCAGGGCTGCTGTGAGAAGGCTTTTTTGATTAAATAATTTTCTTATTATGGGAAAATTCCGCGTTGCTTATAGGCAATATCAATTCTGTGAATAGCCTCAATATAAGCCGCCGTGCGCCAGTCGGTCTTGTACTTATCGGCGCATGCCACTACTTGGTTGAATGATTTTATCAACTTTGCTTCAAGCTTATTTATTACATCATCCATTTCCCAAAGTTCGCCTTGGCGATTTTGAAGCCATTCGAAATAGCTTCCAATTACACCGCCGCTGTTGCAAAGGATGTCTGGAATGGTATCTATTCCTTTTTCAATTAAAACAGCGTCACCCGTAACATCTACAGGACCGTTTGCTCCTTCTGCAATGAGAGAAGCTTTGATTTGTCCTGCATTTTCTCCAGTAATCTGGTTGCCCAATGCCGCTGGAATCACGATGTCACATTCCAATCCAAAGAAACTCTTTGGATCGATTGCTTCTGTACCTGGAAAATCTTTAACACCAGTAAGGTTTGGTGTCGCGTGCTCATTGAGTTTCTCTGGGTCAATGCCATTCGCGTTGTAAATCGTTCCGCTTGCATCTTGTACAGCGATAAGTATTGCACCTTCTTTTGCCATGAAGTGGGCAGCCCAGTAACCTACGTTACCAAAACCTTGCACGATATATTTCATGCCTTTGAGGTTTTTATTGCGCAGCTTGGCCCATTGACGGATGGTAGCAACAACACCGAAGCCAGTAGCACGGTCGCGGCCTTCGAGACCACCAGAACCAACAGGCTTTCCGGTAACAACGTGCTTGTACATAGAGCGCTCAGCGGTTGGCTTAGTTTGCATATATGTATCAGCAATCCAAGCCATCATTTGCGCATTGGTATTCACGTCTGGAGCTGGAATGTCCAATTCAGGACCAATGTTATCGCCCAGAGCGAAGGTGAATCGGCGTGTGATGCGTTCCAACTCTGTTTGCGAATACTTTTTTGGGTCGATTTGAATACCACCCTTACCACCTCCATAAGGAAGCCCCGCAAGAGAAGTTTTCCAAGTCATCCACGTAGCAAGTGCTCTTGCAGCATCGATATCCACCGTTGGGTGATAGCGAAGACCGCCTTTGTACGGTCCGAGTGCATTGTTGTGCTGCACGCGATACCCTGTGAAAGTTTCGATTCTTCCATCGTCCATCTTCACAGGAAAGTTCACAAGAATTTCGTTGTTGGTGATAGAAAGAATTTTTCTAACTCCTTCATCCAAGTTCATTAGGTCTGCCGCCTTCGTGAATTGATGCTGCACGTTTTCGTACATGGTCATCGGACGG
>JBKCOM010000056.1:0-17114 GCA_046309775.1 Flavobacteriales bacterium | reverse complement strand
TTTTTACTTGGGGTAAAAAATGAATTAGCAATATTACAACATTTTTTGTCTTAAAAAACATTAATCACTTACAATAATTAGACTCGTATTAAGTTTGAGCCGTTGCTTTATCCCTTTGAAAAATATGCATAATCGCCTTTTTATAGCACTTTATTGTGCCGCAGGTATTCTTTTTTCCGCTCCTCTCCTTTCACAAAACACACTGAGTATCAGTGGTGTTATCGAATGGAATGCTTCGGAAAATTCGAATGTGGTCTCTGATGGAACTTTATACTTCAAGGGTGAAGGTTTTACAGAAGACAACTTCAATTTGCCTCTTTTCTCTGAGCAAAAGCAGATTACTACAAATGCTTCGGTGGTTGGATACCGTATTTTGACCCAAGAGGTTACATTTTTACCTGAAAAACTATTACAAAATATTGATTTACAAGGATTAACAAATGATTGGCAAATCAAGGTTGTTACTCGAAAAGGGGGTGAGCGTGATTATCTGGTCACCACAATCGTTCCTTTACGCTTAGTCGGAAGACAAGTGGAGGCGCTGACTTCATTCGAGTTAGAAGTTTCTTTAAGTCCGTCGGGAAATACACGCAACCGCACAATTGAGTTTGCTGAAAATTCAGTTTTGGCGGAAGGTACTTGGTATAAAATTGCCATCGCCCGAGATGGAGTATACAGAATTGATAAAAACTTATTAAGCCAGCTCGGAGTCAACACATCGGAGTTAAACCCTCAAAATATCAATGTATATGGCAATGGAGGTAAACTTTTACCCATCTCCAATGCTGATTTTAGATATGACGACTTGCAGAAGAATGCCATCCTCGTGCAGGGGGAAAGTGACGGTGTATTTAATGACAATGACTTTATCTTGTTTTATGGTTCTGGTCCGGATACTTGGAAAGTTAGAACCAATACCACGCCCAATACCTGGGAGCATGACAAACATTACTATTCTGATTCCGCATATTACTTTATTAGAATTGATGACTCTTTGCCTCTTCGCATCAGTGGACAAGCTGAGCCAAGTGGAGCGGCCAATCAAACCATCACCTCCTTTCAAGACTACCAATACATAGAAAATGATCAAATCAATATCGCTAAATCTGGTCGTGAATTTTTTGGAGATCCCTTTGAGTTCAACACAAACGCAACTTTCTCTTTTAGTTTCCCAAACGTTCTTCCAGAGCCTGCAATTTTAGATTATAGTGTGGTAGTACGCTCCATTGGTGGTTCCAGCTCTTTCAACTTCAATGTGGCAGGAAGCACAGGCACTGCCACTCCTACCCCAGTTAGCGACGATGCGGTCTCGAACGTTGCCAATATCTCAACAGGCTCAATTAATTTTACTCCTAATAATACCTCTCAAATTTCTGTCGCCCTGAATTTCATTAAATTCAATTCGGAAGCTCAAGGTTGGATTGATTTCCTCAGAGTCAATGCCATTCGGGCGCTTACAATGAGTGGTTCTCAAATGAGATTTAGGGATAGTCGTGCTGCAGGTGCTGGAAATATTTCCGAATATCAGCTTGCACAGGCATCGAGCGTTTCAAGCGTATGGGACATCACCAATCGGCTAATACCTGAGAATATTACATTTCAAAACAATAGCGGCACTCTCACCTTCAAGGCCAATCATGGTGAAGTGAAAGAGTACATTGCATTTTCTTCTGCTGGTTTTCTCACTCCTCGCGCGGTAGGTCGCGTAGAAAACCAAAACCTCCACAGTCTATCAAACATAGATTATATCATAATTACTGCACCTGCCCATACACCTTATGCGAATGAGCTCGCGGAGATACATAGAGGAATGGGCATGACGGTGGAGGTGCTTTCTCCGTTTAAAATCTTCAATGAATTTTCAGCTGGTAATCCCGATGTAACTGCTTTTCGAATGCTGATGAAAATGCTTTATGATCGCGCTGCAAACGATGATGAGAAGCCCCAAAACCTATTGATATTCGGAGATGGATCGTACCTCACCAACAAGGGTTTGAATTCTTTCTTAGGATCTAACGTAATTGTATTCGAAAGCGACAACAGTATCAATCCCCTGCGTTCCTATGTGAGCGATGATTATTTTGTTTTTCTAGATGATAATGAATCGGGAGCGGGCATCGATAAGTTGGATTGCGGTATTGGTCGTATCCCTGCCTCTGACGTGGGAGAGGCAATTACTTATGTTTCTAAAGTTAGATCATACGTAGCTGAAAATACCACCACTGACGGCGCTGCTGGCTGCATCGGTGATGATACAGGCAGTCCTTATGGCTCGTGGCGCAACGTATTGACCTTTGTGAGTGATGACACCGATGGAAATGGAAGTCCCTTTGAGACTTATCATTTGACAGGTAGCGAAATCCTCGCCAACGATCTTTCAGAAAGACACCCCCAATACGACATTTCAAAATTGTATATGGATGCATTCACTCAAGTAGTTACTCCTGGTGGTGAGCGCTACCCTGAGGGTGAAGATGCCATCAGACGCAGAGTAGAAAACGGTTCTTTGTTGGTGACTTACACAGGCCACGGTGGTGAGCGCGGTTGGGCGCATGAGCGCATTCTTACCATTCCCACTATTAGCGGATGGACCAATAAAACACGTCTTCCAGTTTTCCTCACCGCCACATGCGAGCTATCTCGATTTGATGATCCAGGATTTAATTCGGCTGGTGAAATTCTAGTAATGAATCCAAATGGCGGAGCTATTGCCACCATGACCACGACGCGTGTGGTGACCTCCAATGCCAACTTTGAAATGAACGTTGCATTTTTCGAGGTTGCTTTCGAAAAAGAAACAATTTCAGATCTCAGTCTTGGAAGAATCAATATGATGACCAAAAATGAAGTCAGTTCTGGCAACTTGAGCAAACTAAACTTCAGCCTCATGGGTGACCCAGCAATTCGCATGGTATATCCCAAGTACTACGTCTATACCTCTGCTATCAATGGTATTTCGATAGATAATTTCAATGACACTTTAAAAGCTCTGGAGGAGGTTACATTTACCGGGTACATTGGTGATGTAAATGGTAATAAACTCACCAACTTCAATGGCTTCATTTACCCTAATGTTCAGGATAAACCAACGGAAGCATTCACACAAAACAACGATGGTAATGCCAATGGACCCATTCCTTTCAACGTTTACAACAATAATCTCTTCCGGGGTAAAGCGAGCGTTCAGGGTGGGGATTTCAATTTCAAATTTGTAGTTCCTTTTGACATCAATTATAATGTGGATACCGCGAGAGTGAGTTATTATGCAGTAGCAGGCAATGACGACGCACATGGCGCCAACATTGCTTTTAAAGTAGGAAGTTCTCTGGAAGGGGCAGAATTGAACCGTGTTGGACCTGAGGTTGACTTGTTCATGAATGACTCGACTTTTGTAAATGGAGGAATCACCAATTCTACTCCTGTATTCGTAGCGTTTTTAAAAGATGAAAATGGTATCAACACAGCGGGTGCGGGCATTGGCCATGACTTGGTTGCAATTCTTGATGGAGACACACAAAATCCAATTCGATTGAATGATTTTTACGAGTCAGACTTGGATACTTATAAAAGTGGCAGCGTGCGCTATCAGCTGAACAGCCTTACCCCAGGACCACATCGCATTTCGTTCAAAGCTTGGGATGTTCACAACAATTCCTCAGAACGCACCATTGAATTCACAGTAGCCGATGATAGCGGAATCGAATTGAGTCATGTACTAAACTACCCCAATCCATTCACCACGAATACATCCTTTTTCTTTGAACACAATCAAGCCTGCGAAGCACTTGATGTTAGAATCCAAGTGTTTACTGTGGGTGGAAAATTGGTGAAAACCATCAATCAACGAGTGAAGCAGAATGGATTTAGAAGTGATAGCATCTCTTGGGATGGAACGGATGACTTTGGAGATCGCATTGGAAAAGGAGTTTATGTATATAAACTTGAAGTTAGAAATACCGAAACTGGTCAACAAGCAGAAAAGTATGAGAAACTTGTGATTCTCAAATGATAACCTAAATATAGTAATCACGTAGAAAGGGGATTTCCGTATATTTGCAACCCTTTCATTTAAAAGGAATAAAATGTTTAAATCGTTCGTTCAAACCGTCATTCTGGTTCTAGCATTTTCAATTGCAGCCAACGCCCAATTAAATAATCAATCGGAGCGTGCGGCACAAGTGCAGTTGAATACTATCACCACCGCAGTCCCATTTCTTTCTATCGCTCCAGATTCAAGAGCCGGAGCAATGGGTGATGCGGGGGTTGCATCTTCACCCGATGTAAGTTCCGTGCATTGGAACGCAGCAAAGCTCGCTTTTGTAGAAGAAGAAATTGAGTTGAGTGTTTCTTATTCACCGTGGCTTCGTCAGCTTGTAAATGACATGAGTCTTGGATATTTAAGTGGATATAAGAAATTGAATAAAACTCAGACCATTGGTGGATCATTGAGATACTTTTCTCTTGGAAAAATTTCCTTCACAGATGAAGCTGGTGCACCACAAGGAGATTTCACTCCTGCTGAACTTGCTGTTGATGTGGCTTTTGCTCAGAAATTGTCAGAGCGTTTTAGCGGAGGTATTGTAGCACGTTTTGTCAACTCTAACCTCACAGGTCGCACCAATGTGCTTGGGGCAGATAGCAGACCAGGCCGTTCATTCGCTGTAGACGTGAATGGATTTTATACCAATGATGATTTGAAAATTTCAGGCTTGGATGCAACGTTGAATCTTGGATTTAATATTTCGAATATTGGAGCCAAAATGCGCTATACAAATACTGACCGAAGAGATTTTATTCCTACAAATCTTCGTTTAGGATCTGCGCTTATTCTTGCGCTCGATGAATACAATGACCTCGGATTTACAGTAGATTTTAATAAATTACTTGTACCTACTCCACCGATTTATGACAACGATGGAAATATCCTCTCAGGCGAAAATCCAGACGTGGGTGTTGCTACGGGAATCGTTCAATCATTTACCGACGCGCCTGGTCAATATAATCCTGAAACTGGCTCCGTAGACGCAGGCTCTGTATTCAGAGAAGAGTTAAGAGAAATCAATATCGGAGGAGGCTTCGAGTACTGGTACGATAAGCAATTTGCATTTAGAACGGGTTATTTCTACGAACACTTCTCAAAGGGAAATCGTCAATTTATCACTCTAGGAGCAGGATTGCGCTACCAAGTATTGACAATTGACATGAGTTATTTGATCAGTACGACGCAACAAAACCCACTAGCAAATACTCTTCGTTTCTCATTGAAGTTTGCTTTAGGAGGCAAAGGATCTTCAAAATCATCTGATACCGAAGCAGAATAATGACTCCATTTAGAGTAGGATTCGGCTACGATGTTCATCAACTGGTTGAAGGGCGAGATCTCTGGTTAGGTGGAGTTTTAATTCCGCATGACAAAGGTGCCTTGGGACATAGCGATGCTGATGTATTGCTTCACGCTATATGCGACGCGCTTCTAGGTGCAGCAGCCTTAGGAGACATAGGCAAACATTTTCCTGATACTTCCGCTGATTTCAAAGGCATTGATTCGAAAATTCTCTTGAAAAAAACCTGCGAGCTTATTCGTGCAGAAGGCTACGAAATAGGTAATATAGACAGCACGCTGTGTCTAGAAAGACCAAAGGTTATGAAATATGCGGATCAAATGAAAGCCGCCATTTCTGAGGTTGCTGGTATCCATGTCAATCAAATTTCTATAAAAGCAACAACCTCAGAAAAGATGGGCTTTGTAGGGAGAGAGGAAGGTGTTAATGCTTACGCTGTCGCCCTTATCTTTTTAGTTTGAGCTAGACAACGACTCATCCATTTGACCTGGCTGTTCGTCTTCGTAGAATGACATCTTAATCAAGACCGTATCTTTCAAGAAATCTATTTTACCAATTTCGATTCTTGTAATTCTGATACCAGTTCTCTTCTCCAAATCGGCAATAAGTTCAGCTCGGCGACCGAGTTGAATCAATTCAATATTGTCGTAAATAACAATTTTCGAGGATTCGTGACGGAGCAACCAAACTTTTTCTAGACCATAAGTTATAGCGATAATCACCACATTCGCGAATGCGAGCTCCACCAATGATATTTTCTTGTTTATCAACGCATTCATCACTGACATCGCTATCACAATAAAGAGATAGGTCATTTCTTTGATTGGAATGGCATCGGTGCGATAACGAATAATTCCGAATACCGCAAAAAGACCAAGCGCAAAGCCCATTTCGAGTTTGACTGATTCTAGAAGGAAACACATCAAGAAAATGGAAACACTGAAAAGTAAATAGGTAAATAGAAAGTCCTTTCTTTTAGCAATTGGATAATAAATCACTCGAACCAACACAAAAACAAAGGCCAGGTGAATTACCAGACGTATGATAAGACCCAAAAAGTCGTCCCATTTAACGATATCGATACCATTCAGCGGGTTAAAATTTTTGCCTTTATCCTTCGCTAATTCCATCGCATCACCCAATGCAGGAATTGTATCTTGTAAATAAAATGTAACGAGGTCAGAGAGATTATGCAACCATTCCATCATTGAGCTTCCTTAATTTTAAAATTTTTGACTTAAAACTATTTGATTTCAACTCGGGATACAGCATCGCAGCGCCGAGAGAGTATTTACTTACACTTTCTTGTCTAATCAGGCGTTTTTTCAGTGCCATCATAAATGGCGAATGACGGTTTTGCCTTTCTTGTTTTACTTCTGCTATTACTACACTCTGCCAGAAAATTTCCCTTTCATTATTTTTAAATTTCAAATCCAGGTCAATCGTAATTCTTTCAGGTATTTCAAGGCTCACGAATGTGATTCTATGAAAGCTATTCCACAATTTCGGTTCAAAATTCAAGTCGAGATGTGTTTCATTTTCGATGAAGTCCAATTCGGATTGTAGCAAAGTTTCATCAATGGATTGCAACTTTGTTCGATCCTTTATGGTTCGATCCTTATTGGTCTTGAACTTGACTTCAAGAAAAGTAAGATTGCTTTCAACGTATTTTCTTTTTCGTATTTTATATCGATTTTTTTTGCCACTATGATGGCGACGATAAAAAAGAAAATCCTCGGTGTCATAATACAGCGTCTCGTAGCTATTAAGGGCTCTGCCCTCTATAAGCAGCACGCGGTAATGAGATTGCACTTCCTTTAGAATAGACTCAAGCTGCTGGATGGTGAGTAAGAACTTTGTATCGGTTCTATTCATAAGCTTGACACTATCCATTTCGGAAAGCGAAATAGAGCCAAACGTTTGCAGTATTTGGTTTAGTGACTCCATGAGGTTTCACGCAAATGTAATGGGAATGTTAAGACTCTCGTATGCGAGACTCGGTTTTTTTCCTTAGGTTTAACGCGATGAATAAACAACACGTTGCGCTAGAATACGAAGTACATGACGATTTCTCAGAATTAAATTCAAAAGAAATTGAATTGCTAAAAAAAGCCCTTGAAGCGGCTTCGAATGCCTATGCTCCGTATAGTCAATTCAACGTAGGAGTGGCTCTCCTATTAGATAATGGCGAAATAATACTTGGAAATAATCAAGAGAATGGCGCATATCCGAGCGGTCTCTGTGCCGAACGCGTTGCTTTTTTCTGGAAAGGCGCCAATCGCAAAGAAAATAAAATAATCATGGTTGCCATTCGGGCGACTTCGCCTATTGTCGATACCCAGCATCCCATAACACCCTGTGGGTCGTGTCGTCAGGCAATGTTGGAGTATGAACTTAATCAAACAGAGCCAATCACTCTACTAATGCAAGGAAGTGCCGGCAAAATTTATAGGATGCTAGGGATTAAAAATCTACTCCCTCTCTATTTCAATGAAGAAAGATTAAGAAAAACATCTTAAAAACGGTAGTGCAAAGCGAGTAATAGAACCTGATTGTAGTTCCCTCTTTCATAATAGCTCAAAGGATTCACAACCGCAGGAGCAGGTCGAGTTGGCAATATGCTGGTGTTTCCCCTTAATTCGAGCGAAAACTTATTGCCTATTAATCGTGTGACGCTCAGTGAACCAGAAATATCCAATGCCTTAAACTCAGGATTGATATCATATTCGAGTCCGTTGAATTCTTGCTTTTGACTAATTAAAAAACCAAACGATGGACCTATTCCAAATCTCCATTTTCCACGAAGATTTGTCGCCATGACAGGCATTTCGATGTAGTTGAGTTTAAATGCGAATTGATTGAAGTCGCCATTGTCTGGATCCGCTGGTTTAACTGACCCTTTGGGCAAGTATTGTAGGCCAACCCATGTTCCCCAAGACTCATTAAAGCCCACATGCACCCATGCACCTCCCGTGACACCAAATTTATCCCAGCCAGCAAGTGCATCGCCGCTTACTTGCGAGGTGACACCACCGGCAATCAAACCTCCACTAAACTCTGCCTGAGCATAACTTGACAAGGAGAGAATTACAAGAATAAAAACCTTTAATATCCTCATTGAACCACATCTTTTTCAATGGCATTCAAAACCTCTCCAGTAGAGCGATCCACAACAAATGCGATGATATGACAATGTTCTGGATTCCAATTAGGATTGAGCTCATAAGAAAATGACTTCACAAAAATATCATTCCCACGAGGGCTGGAAGCCAGCGGCAAACCGAGCGCGGGTGTCACCGCATCATGCAACACGTGATTGTGTTCGTAGTCCAAAATCTCCGAAGGGTCTTGGCTGTAGTCCTCTTGAGCACTTACTATTTTGCTTTCTGTAAGAAGAACTACTAAATCATAATTTCCAGACAGATTATTTAAAAATTGAGAATGCGTATGGATGTTTACGATACCATCTTCTGCAACATATGAAGTGACGAGCTGCATTGCTACCTGTGGCGCTTTCGCAAGTTCTTCATCAATCATATTTCTCCAAAAAGGATCTGGATATGCGTTTTGTACACCGGTAACACGATTGATACGACCACTAGGATTAAATCCTCCTTCTACCTGCGCCCAATAAGTGTTTCCATCAGGATTTGTGAAATCTCTTTCAAAAGGTTCGGAACCAACGGCCGCCAACGTGCCTGCATGGATAGTGACGGGCACCAGTCTTTCACCGAGTTCGGCGTCCCATTCTTTTACCATCGCCGTAGCAGGCGGACAAAAGCCGCATTTATGCCCGGTGAATTCTTCGAAGAGCACGTTTTTAGGAGGATTTACCAAAACATCAAATTCAGGAGCTGGGCCGTATACATTATCAAGGTAGCGGCTATCCAACTTGATTACTGGATCTTCTGTATCGCTGCAACCGTTGAATACAGCGGCTGCCAGAATGAATGAAAGGTAGATAAGTTTTTTATTCATAATCATTCTATTAAAACGTGCTTGTTATACTAAGTTCAAAACCGTTGGTTGCGGGCACCGCACGACATACACCTCCGATACAAAATACCCCCTCACGACGCTTACCATAACCAAGGCTGATGCGTGTAGGACCGTTGATGTATCCAACAGTGCCGAAAAGATACATAATTCTTTTATCCTCTTTGGGATTTCCGTAGTTGTACTGGTTAATAATTGCAAAATTCCAGTGTGGGGAATAGGTGTATTCCACCAACGCCGTGGCCCAGTCGCCTTTATCTTGCTCTGTTTGCATGGCCTGAAGTTCGACATGGAAATTATTCTTTGAATTCAACTTATAATTCACCTCCAACACTTGAATATCAGCAAACAACAATCCTTTAAAATCGTTCGTGACAGGCGTAATAAGTGTATTAAATTCCAGGTAATAGTAAGTAGCAGCGAGGCTGAGCTTTTTATTGATTTTTCTTTTAATTTCTACGTTAAAGTCACGCACATATTTATCGTCGCCAAAACCAAGTGAATTGCGGCGATAGCCATTGATAAGACTCTCTCGGCCTTCGAGCGGAGTAGTGTCAGGACTATTTGCAGCAGCATAGTTCAACGCGATGCTCGTTCCATATTCACCACCAAGTGCGGTACCTTTTTTAATGGTGTAAAAAATCTCGGCCATATAGCTCACCTCTCCAGCGAGTGGAGTTGCATAAGGATAAAGTGTTGCCGCAAGATTATAGGTATGCTGCTTTGTCAGAGCGGGGTTGAAATTGATAGGAACATCAAAAAGCGACAAATCTCTATTCGATCTGAAGCTCATATTGTCGATCATTTTTGCAGCGGCATTGATGCCAAATCCTTTTTTCGAATAGCTCGCATTCACAAAATAGGCCTCTCCTTTATTGTAAATATATCCGTTATCTTTACTAGGATCATTTACTTTCTGAGCATATTCCAAGTATAAAGAGAACGGTCCGTAGTAGATATTGGCTCGCCCACTGGCCAATCCAACATTCTGCGGAAGTGCAAGAAGTAATGAGTCGACCTCTAAGATTCCACCTTGTTCGTACTTACTTACGTAGCTACCACCAATTGTCACTCTTAGTTTAGAATCTCCAAAGCTTGGCAAGCTATCACCACTGCGAGCGTCTACCGCTCCAATGAGTTCATTCAAATTGAACTCGGCATCAGCACCACGTACTATTGATTCTGAGTTTACGATTCTGCTATCGAAAGCAAGACGTTGATGACCATAAATCGCTTTAAGAGTAGTCCCAGCGAATGGTGTTAGAATTACTCTTGCTCCATCGAGTGCATTATCAATACCGAGATTGGGTTCCCAATATGTTCGCAGCGCCAGGCCCGAACCAAATTGCTCATAAAAGTTACCTACCGTAATATCTAAAAGATCCGTTTTGTATTGAGCATATCGGTTTCCGATTCCGGTACCTTTGAAACGAGCCCCAACGGAGTAGCCCTGAATTGCATCAAGATAGGATTCGAAACGAACGCCGCTGGTGAATTTGCCATAGGTATAAGTGAAATTACCAAATGCGTTTAGAGCGGTTTTTGGGGGAGGCACCACAGCGCCGATAGCACTATCTTCTGTGTATTGTTGCCACAGCAACTGAAAGTTACCTCTAAGCTGCCCTTGAATCGGCTTGTTCTCTTGTGCATTAACGAATGAAACCAGTTTAAAACAGATAACAAACAACAGGATGACTCTTGCTTTCATGAAATTTGATAAGTGGTATTAAGAAAGTGCTGCAAGGTAACAACAAAAAGGCCTTTAGCGATTGCTAAAGGCCTTTTGATTCGAACTAAAAAAGTCCTATCATTTAATTTTTAAAAGCTCTTGATAGAGTTCTTCTTCGTCACCCTCTGAGTAATTATTGTGCTGCCACACGATGTTTCCATTACCATCTACCAAGAAGGTATGAGGCACATTATTTACTCCAAGCGCTAACGCAAATTGTTTGTTTGAGTCTAATAATACTTGATAGTCCCATGAAACGCTGTTTACATAAGGAGCTACGCGGGTGACACTTCTTTGATCGTCGATGCTCACAGCGATAATCTTAACTCCTGTCTCCTTCTGCCATTTCTCATAGAGTTCTGCATAATTGTTCAACTCCTTTTTGCACGGACTACACCAAGTTGCCCAGAAGCTAATGATGATTGGTTTGCCATCATTATTAAGTTTACCAGTATCTACTGTATTCCCTTCCATATCCTTAAGTTGAACACTTGGAAGCTTAGCTACTTGAGCATTAGCAATTGAGAAACTGAAAGCAATAGCAAGAAGAGCAAAGATTTTTTTCATAATAAATAATTGTGATACGAATTTATTGAAAAGCTCTAGTCAATGATTATACCATTTCGGCTTATTCTAATATTCTTGAAAAAAAAACCTCGGCCCAAGGACCGAGGTTTTTTTGTGTAAAGCGAGTGAAAATATTATTTAGATACTGTTACACGCATAGTGTTTACAGCACCGTTAGCAATAACGTTTACAAGGTAGATACCAGCGTTGAGGTTTTGTACATCCAATTGGTGAATGTAATTACCAGCAGCTAGGTTTCCTTTGTTTACAGAAACAACTTTCTGACCCACCAAGCTAACAACTTCGATAACTACGTCAGCGTTCTCAGCGATAGAGAAGTTAACATTCGCGATATCGTTTGCTGGGTTTGGGTAGATATTCATTTGAGCTGCACCTTCGTTTTCGTCTTCTACACCTACTACAGTAGTTACCATAGCAGCAGTAGCTTGTTCTTCGAAATCGTAAGATCCATCATATTGCCAGATGTAACCGAAGTTAGTATTGTTTTCTACTGAATAGAAGTTGATATAACCATCAGATCCACCTGTGTATTGTGAACCGTGAAGACCATCACCGAAACCATCAGTTACAGTGAAAGAGTAACAACCAGTAGCTGGAACGTAAACTGATTCAAAAACTTCTGACAAATCAGCGTTGTTTGCATAGTATCCTTCTGCTCTAGCGAGAACTACTGCGTTAGTTTCTGTATTTCTGATAGTCCAACCCACTTCTTCAGGCCAGTTGTCAAAGCGAATGTTTACTACAAGTTGAGTAGTAGCTTCTTCAGCCATAGCAACAACGTCATTTCTTGAGTTGTTTGAAGCGATACCATCACCTGCAGCGTCGATTGTAACGTTTACTTGACCAGTTACATCAGCAGAACCTAAGTTAACTGAGGTAGCAGTGAATGGAGCGAGGTTACCAGTCCAGTTGAATGAAATAGCTGGAGTAACACCTGATACGTTGATCGTAGCAGCAGTCAAAGCCGCATCACCATGGTTAGCAATTTCAACGATCAATTCAGCGTTCGAGCAAGTAACAGGATCACCTAAGTAGCGAAGTACTGAAGCGTCGATTGGAGCTGTCTCTTGACATGATGTCTCGTTGATAAATTGCCAGTGCTGAGCAGCAGTGCGCTGACCAGTCTCAGTGATGATACCATCTGGACATACAGTATAGATAGTTGGGAAATAACCAATATCAAGAGTGTTTGCCACGTTAGCATCGTCAATGATTGGATAAGGGGTGTCTGTTACCCAGTCACCCTGTGTACCAGCACCGATACCGTTCAACATGTCGTTTGTAGTCTGACCATCACCTTCAATAAAAAGAACGATAACGTTACCACCGTTGTCTACACCATGATCTTCCCAAAGAGTCTTCAAAGCATGTGACTCATGATATGACCAACATGGACCACACCAAGTTGCAGAAACGTCGATTACTACAGTATAACCTTGGTTTAGGTAATCGTACAACGTGTGCGTATTACCATTGATATCCGTAGCTGTGAAGTTTGGCGCCAAGGTGCCTGAAGGCAACTGTGCGTTAGCTACTCCAAAAGTGAGAAATGCAAAAAATGCTAGTAAAATTTTCTTCATTTTTTTGGTATTTGATTTTGATTAATGTGACGAAGATAACAAGAAATTAATCCACACCTAATTCATAAAGCAATTCAAAATGGTATTGCTAAAATTCTAATTGGTTCCAAAAAGAGTAGCTTAAAAACCCAATAAAAGATCAAATCTGGTTGTGGTGTTCTGGAAATTCTTAGTTAGATTTGTGGAAAACATACAGAGATGAAGAGACAATTACTTTCCATTTTAGCGATTTGCATTAGCAGTGCAACGATTCAAGCTCAAAGCCTTACTTTGATAAATCCTCAAAGCATGGTAACTGGCACCATCGCAGATTTAGGTGCTTCAGGAGAGTTAGTGGCAGAGTGGCACGTTCAAAACACGAGTCAATCTAATATGAACGTTCGTGCTCGACGAAACATCATCTCCGAGGTAGATGGCAGCTTGAACTATTTCTGTTGGGGTGTTTGCTTCAGTGAAACTGTTGACGTTTCTCCAGCATCTGTTGCTCAGGCAATGACGGCAGGGTCTATCAACACTTCATTTTACGCTCACTATAAGCCGCAAAATAATCCAGGGGAAACGATCATTCAGTATTGCTTCTTCAACAATTCAAATCCTACTGACGAAACTTGTCATACCGTTCAGTACTGTGTAGACGTAGCGTGCATTTTGAACGTTGATGAAAATGCACCAGAGTTGGAATTGAGCGAATTGAGCCCAAATCCTTTGAAAGGTCTTGGCTCTCTGCAATACAATTTCAAGAACCAGCCAAATCAAGCTAAAATTGTGATCTACAATATGGTAGGACAAGTTGTGCAAGAGACAAACATTAATGGCAAGAATGGATTCATTCTATTGAATGGAGAAGATTTCGAAGCAGGAATGTACCTCTACTCTATCATTGCTGACGGCAAAGTGATGGCTACCAAGCGTATGATGGTGAATTAAGAGACACTTTTGTTATTAACATAATCGACCGATATAGAAGTCCCGTTCCTTTGGAGCGGGACTTCTTTTGTAATTTAGCCGCTCGTTTTTAAAACAACCCTATGAATCATATCAGAAAAGGAGAGGCGTTAGATTATCATGAACAGGGCAGACAAGGCAAACTGGAGATTATTCCAACCAAGCCGCACAGTTCACAGCGCGATTTGGCCTTAGCATACTCACCTGGTGTGGCGGAACCTGTACTGGCCATTGCCGCAAACCCAGAGGATGTTTATCGGTACACCGCCAAAGGCAATATGGTAGCGGTTATTTCCAACGGTACTGCCATACTTGGACTAGGCAATCTAGGCGCAGAAGCTAGCAAGCCTGTAATGGAGGGGAAATGCATGCTTTTCAAAATCTTTGCAGACATTGATAGCATAGACATTGAAGTCAGCGCCACCGACGTGGATGAGTTTGTAAATACTGTCAAAAATATTGCTCCAACTTTTGGAGGCATCAATCTCGAAGATATTAAAGCCCCGGAGGCATTCGAAATTGAGGAGCGACTGAAAAATGAGTTGAGCATTCCAATAATGCACGATGACCAGCATGGCACGGCTATCATTTCAAGTGCCGCTCTGCTCAATGCTTTGGAACTCGCCAAGAAAGAAATACAAGATGTGCGTATCGTGGTGAGCGGAGCTGGAGCTGCAGCGCTTTCGTGCATTGATTTAATGATCAAGCTAGGAGCAAAAAAGAGCAATGTCTTTGTTTTTGACAGCAAAGGGCTAGTAACAGATGAGCGCACTGATCTTGATCAGCGTAAGAAAAAATATGCAACTGCAACGCGTTATAAGGATTTGGCGGCGGGTCTTTTAAATGCAGATGTATTCCTCGGTCTGTCTCAAGGTAATATTGTGACTGCAGAAATGGTGAAAAGCATGGCTTGGAATCCTATCGTATTTGCGATGGCCAATCCAGATCCAGAAATAGCATACAACGAGGCAATCAATGCACGACCCGACATTATCATGGCTACCGGTCGAAGCGACCATCCTAATCAAGTGAATAATGTTCTTGGATTCCCATTCATATTTAGAGGGGCTTTGGATGTGCGTGCGACCTGCATCAATGATGAAATGAAACTGGCTGCCGTTCGTGCGATTGCTGAGTTAGCAAAAGAACCCGTACCAGAGGAAGTTACCGAGGCCTACAATCTTCAACACATCAGCTTTGGGCCCGACTACATTATTCCCAAACCTCTCGATCCGAGGTTGATCAGCGTTGTAAGCACAGCAGTAGCAAAAGCAGCTATTGAAAGCAATGTGGCCAAGAAAATCATCACTGATTGGGATAAATATCAGAATGAACTTCAAAAGCGAATGGGTCGCGATAACGTGTTGACGCGAGGTATTGCCGAACGTGCGCGCAAATCTCCCAAACGGGTAGTATTTGCCGAAGGCGACAATATTAAAGTATTAAAGGCAGCTCAGATTGCAAAAGATGAGGGTGTAGCAAAGCCAGTACTTCTCGGTCCTGAAGAGAAAATTCATCAATTGATTGAGGAGTTGGAGCTCGACCTCATGGATTGTCCCATTATTGACCCAAGAATTGATAAGTACACCACCGAGCGCGAAGCATACGGAAGAGCATTTTTTGAAAAACGCATGCGCAAAGGGATGACTGAGTTGGAAGCTTCGAGAATGATGCGGGAGCGCAATTATTTCGCAGCAATGATGGTGGCCACGGGCGCAGCCGACGCTGTGATATCGGGAATGACGAGAAATTATCCTCGTGTAATTCGCCCCGCTTTGCAGACCTTAGGTGTTGCCGAGGGTGTAAAAAAAGTTTGTGGGATGTATATTCTTCAAACCAAGCAAGGACCATTGTTTTTAGCGGACACAACAGTAAATGTTGACCCATCTGCTGAAGACTTGGTAGAAATAACATTACGCGTAGCAGAAGCTATTGGTAGAATGAAAATTGTACCTCGCATCGCCCTTCTCAGTTATAGTAATTTTGGTTCTTCAGACAATCCTGATGCAGCCAAAGTATCCAAAGCTGTGTCTATACTACACAAGGAGCACCCACATCTTTGCGTTGACGGTGAGATTCAGGCTAATTTTGCCATGAATAGCGAGATGTTGACCGAAAACTTTCCCTTCTCACGTTTGAAAGATCAAAGGGTGAATACCTTGATCTTCCCTAACTTGGCAGCGGGAAATATCACCTACAAACTCGTTCAGGAAATTGCTGGTGTTGAGGTGACGGGACCAGTTTTGCTCGGAATGAAAAAGAGTTATCACATCCTACAGATGGGGTGCACAGTGCGTGAAATTGTAAACATGGTAAGAATTGCGGTCGTTGACGCGCAATTGAAAGAAGGCGAGTAGTTTTTTTGTACTAAACCTATGATCCACTATATCAAAGGGAAGCTCATTGAAAAGAGCCCCGTGCATGCTGTTGTAGATAGCAATGGTGTTGCATACCATCTAAACATAAGTCTAAATACCTTTAGCAAATTGCCAGAGGGTCCAGAGGCTTTGTTGTACGTTCATTTTCATGTCAATGGAAATGATTTCTCATTTGTGCTTTACGGATTTTATGACGAAACTGAGCGCGATATCTTTAGAAAATTGATATCCGTAAGCGGTGTTGGACCGAACACTGCAAGAATGATTTTGTCTGGGATGACAGTGGATGAGCTCAAACAGGTAATAGCCAACAGAGATGTGGGCAGTTTGAAGCGCATAAAGGGAATAGGCGAGAAAACCGCAGAGCGCATGGTCGTTGACTTGCACGACAAGATTTACAAGCAAGGAGAAGCTTTTTTAGAAAAAATTTCACTTGGACACAATACCGTGAAGCAAGAAGCGTTAGCGGCGCTGTCCTCGTTGGGACTAGATAAAACCAAAACCGAAAAACTGCTGGACAAATTATTACAGGGCCAAAAAGACCTCTCCCTGGAAG
>JBKCOM010000055.1:0-4465 GCA_046309775.1 Flavobacteriales bacterium | reverse complement strand
GATCCTGAGTTAGGTTGTCATCCGATTTCAAAAACAGAACTCTCCATTGGATACACATTTGAGCGAAGAAACATTTCAATCGTACCGACTATTTATATAAGGAATAATGTCTTTAAAAATATCTCGACTGAAGAACTAGATATCCTTGCGGATAATACCCATTTTTTAATTCAAAAAATTATCAACGACGATAATCAAACTGTTACAGTGGATGAATACCAAATGGATTGCGATTGGACTCAGTCTACTAAGGAAAATTATTTTTATTTTTTGAAAAAACTGAAGTCTATTTCGGGAAAGAAGATCAGCGTGACGTTACGATTATATCCATTCAAATACCCCGAAAAAATGGGCATTCCACCGGCTGATGCTGCAATGCTGATGTGTTATAATCTTTTGATTCCTCTTGAAAATCCTGAGAAGAATTCGATTCTTGATTTGAATGAGTTGGATCTGTATTTAGATGATTCCAAGGTTTATCCCTTGCCACTGGATATCGCTTTGCCAATCTATTCTTGGGCTCAGGTTTATCATAACGAAACATTTTCTGATGTTCTGTACTTCGATATCAAGGACTTTAAGTCTATAATGAAGCAGGAGAAGCCGATGTGGTATACAGTGTGTCTGACACTATGATCGGAGATGTTTATTTGCGCGAGGGAGATCAATTGAAGTGTGAAGAGATGAATACTGAAAGAATCAGAGAAGCTATTTCGATTGTGAGAAAGAACATCCAGTTGAAAGAAAATACAACGGTCGCATTATTTCATTTGGATGAATTACAAACTAGAAATTTCAAAAATGAAGAACTATCTTCCTTTTATACTGATTTTAGTAAGTAGTGTCGCACGGGCGTGCTTGTTTTACCCAGAAGGAGAAAGCGTGCGCTTTTCATTGTTAAATCCAAAAGTTTTCGGTTATGGAGCATTTGAGGATTTTAATTATTCTTCGGAGGCGTTCTTTTCCAATTGGGAAGAAACTACACCACAATTTGTAGATGCAAACGCGATTTTATGGTCTAACTACTGCGGTGAAAAGGTACCAATGGATGCGATTATAAAGGCTCTCTACGAGATTGATACGAATGAAATCCATAGTGATTCTTATAACCAAATGATCTGTTATCTTTATGAGGTAGGTGACAATGATGCGCTCGAATACTTGAAATTTGCTAAGAGTTGCGAGGTCTATAATTCGTATTGGGAAGATCCTTGGGAAAGGAATAGAAGGATTGATATTCCTAAGAGAAAAGAGAAAATTGCTGCGGCTTTGGATTGTGTATCGTCTGTAATGCAAGAGCAACTGAAGCGTCGTTATTCTTTTTTGGCCATTCGAATGGCATGGTATAACGAAGATTTTCCACTTGTTGAGTCTATTTTTAAGTCTGTTTTCGAGAGCACAGATCAGAAGGATATACTTTATTATTGGAGCCTTTATTTTAAGGGCTTGGCTCAAACGGGGGCGGCAAGATCGAATTTTTATCTTTCCCAGGTATTTAATCATGCGCCAGACAAAAGATTCAGTTGTTATCTTCACTTTAACAGAAAGGTCGAAATTGCAGATGTTTTGCAACATGCGAAAAGCAGTGAGGAGAGGGCGAATGTTTATTTGCTTTATGGTGTGTTGAAACCAGATAAGGCACTCGACAACATTCGTCAGGTCTACGCTTATGAACCCAGTTCTGAGGGACTTTCGTTTTTATTGCTACGTGAAATTAATAAAATCGAAGACTTTATCATGACGCCGTATTATTCCGTATTTGAGCCTTCAACGCAAGGCAGGGATTGGTACAATTGGGAATTTTATAATGCACGTCGGATCTTGAACAGGTCAGAACGCGATAGGCTCTATGCAAAGGAGTTGCTTGCGTTCGTGCGATCGGTGAACCTGAATAAAGTGGAGAATCCTATTCTCTGGCGAACGTGTGATGCTTATTTGAGTTTTTTTACAAGAGATTATAATCATGCGCTTTCGACATTGGTGAATTTAAAAAGCAAGGTAAAGGATACTACCTTACTCAACCAGTTGGCGATGATTGAAGCATTAGTTCTAACAGCGCGCCAGACCAAAGGGAGAGCAATTATTGTTAAAGAAATAGAGCCCATACTATTGGCAAATAAGGATAACCTTTTTTTATGGTTTGCAATCGGTAGAGAGTTAGAGTACTTGGGAAACACGACAAAGGCGGCGCTCCTCTATTCGAAAATTTACAGTGAAGATGGTGAAGATTATGTTTATTGGAGGTCATCAAAATTTGAACGCCATTCATTAAGCAATTTCTATTACAATTTTCTTGACTATCTAGATGCCGTTTACACTCCGGAACAAGTTGGTGAATTGATTAGTGACATCGAAAGAAGAGAACAAAACACTTCTTCATTTTCCTCATTCATCTATGACGGCGTGAGTGAGCTGCTTCCGCTACTTTATGATATAATGGGGACAAAGTACATACGGCAAAATAAATTAGAGAAGGCGCTTGTCACCTTTGCCAAATTGGATAATCGATATTGGTCTAGAACATATGGGGGCTGGGGAGAAAGGTATAGTACCTTTGATAAAAATCCTTTTTATCATTTAAAATATACCGAAGATTTTATTCAACAAACAGATACTTTCTTATTAAATAAGTACACTATAACGAAGCGACTTATAGAGTGTTTAGCAAGAGCCGAATCGGAGGGTGAGTTGAATCGAGATTATTTTTATTTTTTAGTTGCCAATGCCTATTATAATATGGGAAGAGAAGGAAATGCTTCGATGATGCGTCGGATTTTTGAATGGAATAGATATGAGTTTGCAGTTATGGAAGATGAAGAGGAGTTTCGACAATCTATTTTAGCAAAAAAGTATTATTTACTGGCGATGAAGAATGCGAAAACGGATAAGTTTAGAGCATTATGTATCCGCATGGCAGCCCGCTGTGAAAAGAATAGACTATTGAATACGCGTGAGTTTTATGATAATTACTACAGCGCCGACGAAGAGAAGATATTAGAGGGTAATCTATATTATCGTCAATTAAAAAATGATTATATTAAGTATTTTGATGACCTTGCATCAGGGTGCGAGAATTTTAGAGAATATTTTGAAGCAAGAAGATAAAATTAAAAATGATAAGATATGAATGAGAACAATCTTTTTTTGAGAAAATTTGGAGAGAGAATAGACAATTATTGGGACGTGGAAAGTAGTGAACGGGAAATTTTGAGGAGGGAGATTTTAGAATATGCGAATGCAAATCCCGTCAAGTTTAGAAGGGAATTTGAGGCGGTAATGTTCGATGAGGATATTCTTCCGTTGCCATTAGTAATCGAAGTATTAGCAACAGACACGGATAATTGGGGAGATTTTTTTGTACACCTTTTAGACGATATACTGCAAGCAGCAAGGGATTCAGACGATCCGAATGACATTCTTTCCTATTTGCAGGACTTTGATTATCTGGATGAAGACCCAAGACCATTTATAGGTGATATTGTAAAACGATTAGAAAGGGAATTGGATGGAGATCATTTGGAGATTGAATGTGCGGCTATTTGGGTGATTCCTGTTTTCTTGGAGAATCCTCATGTTAGAAATAAAGAAGAGTTGAAGAGAAAATTAGTTGGGAAACTTAATTCACCAAATTGGAAAGTTCGGGTCGTGGCGTTTAATTCCCTTGGATATACGGACTTCTTGCCCGAGGGAGCTAAGCTTTCACTCATGGATAGAATTTTCAAAAGAATCTTCGGTGAACCTCCGATGATTTGATTGGATGGGCGAGGGGAGGCAAGATGGGAAGACTGAGAGATTGGAAGAATGGAAGATGGGAAGATTGGGAGAATGAAAGATTGGGAGATTGGAAGAATGAAAGATTGGAAGATGGTAAGATTGGGAGAATGAAAGATTGAGAGTGTGGAGCTGGCCGAGGCTTTTTATAGCAGAACAAGAACAGTCCCCAGTAGAGACGCCATTTATGGCGTCTTAGGTGAAGGGCGAGGGGATAGGGAAATAGGGAATAGGAGTGGGGTGGATTATTTTTTGGATGTGTTTTTTTTTGAGGATTTTTTATAGTGTATTTTTTGTTCTTTGGCTAGCAAACGGTTTTCCGATATTGCATTATTTTTTTTCTTTGAGGAATCAATATTTTTTAAGGTGTAAATAATTCCATCCCCGCGACTTTGGATGTTCTTTTCGTCCTTTTTTATGTATTTGTCAATATCCTCAAATTTCAAGACAGGAGCCTTACCTATTGCAATACTCAATTCAATAAGCTTTGATATTTTATGATCAAAATCGCCATTTAACAATTGTGAAACGTATCCTTTACTAACACCCAATTTTTTAGCAAACTCTGTTTTCGTTATATTGTTTTCCTTCAAATATATTTCTACTTGTTCAAATAAACTAGCTTGAATTTGTACCAACCAGAATTCTTGGCTTTTTAGAAGTTCTTCTCTTGTAATCATGGGGTATAGCTTTT
>JBKCOM010000054.1:0-8774 GCA_046309775.1 Flavobacteriales bacterium | reverse complement strand
CAAGATGTGACGAGGCGATGGCACGAGGCAGTGGTGAATGCCTCCAAAACCTCCCAATGTCTCTTGATACGCGCCTGTATTGAAAAAGCCGATGAATTGGTCTTGGTCTGGATAATACTTGGGAAGATAAATAGCATTGGTGTGTTGCTCCGAGTTGTAATAGTCGTCGCTGTCACACGTCAAGCCGCCCAAAAAGACACGCTCATAGTTTTCTTTCCAATTATTAATGGGAAGCATGATGAAGCGTTTGTTAATCGCCCAAGTATCAGGCAAAGTGGTCATGAATGAAGAGTCAATCATATTCCACTTCTCACGGTCATTCTGTTCTTTTTGATATAAAATTTTGAATATCGCTCCTCCGCTTTCACCTACGGTAAACGAACCGAACTCGGTATAGATATGCGGCACGGGTACTCCTGCATCGTCACAAGCGGCCTTCACTTGTCGCAAAATTTCCGTTACCATGTATTGGTAGTCAAAGTTGAATACCAACGAGTTTTTAATGGGAAATCCACCGCCGATGTTGAGGCTGTCTAGGGTTGGGCAGAGCTCGCGCAATTCGCAATACACCTTGAGACATTTCACCAATTCATTCCAATAATACGCAGTGTCTTTGATGCCCGAATTGATGAAGAAGTGAAGCATTTTCAACTTCAAATTTGGATCGTCGTGAATTTGTTTTTTATAAAACCGAGCGATCATTCGGTAGCCTATTCCAAGGCGTGAGGTGTAGAATTCAAACTTCGGTTCTTCCTCACTGGCGATGCGAATGCCAATGTTGAGAGGACCTGTCGTCTTCTCTTTAAAGGCATTCAACTCATATTCATTATCGATAATCGGAATAATGTCTTCGAAGCCATCATTCTTCAAATCGAGAATTTTAGTGACATATTCTTCTTTTTTGAAGCCGTTACAAATTACACGCTGCGTCTTGTCAATCTTCTTCATCACCGCCAAGCGACGAATCAAATCAATATCATAAGCGCTGCTTGTCTCGATGTGAACATCGTTTTGAAGAACTGTTTCCAACACATGGCGGAAGTGCGAGCTCTTGGTGCAATAGCAATAGTGATAATCTCCTTCATAGCCAATCTCAGCCTTGGCTGTGGCAAACCAAGCCTTGGCGCGTTGGATGTTCTTGGAGATTTTAGGTAAATAGGTGAACTTGAGCGGCGTTCCGTACTTCTTGATCAAATCCATCAGCGGAATGCCGTGAAACAACAATTGATCCCCATCCATTGTAAACTCCTCTTGTGGCCAGTCAAAGGTCTGCTCGATGAGGTCGATGTATTTTGTTTTCATCTCTTTCTTTTACCTAAATTTTTTTTGCAAATATAGCATGACAAACTATCTGAAAGTCATTCAGTTCAATGAATTGGTGAATAAAGAATATCTGAAGCTCAAATCCAGCGCTGGCGCTTGAAATAGATCAACATGCCAATCACGCAGAGCCCCATGAATCCGAGTACGTAGTAATAGCCATATTGCCAGCGCAGCTCAGGCATGTGGTCGAAATTCATCCCATAGACTCCAACAATGAAGGTGAGCGGTACGAAAATCGTGGTGATAATCGTCAACACTTTCATCACGGTGTTGGTCTTTACCGAGAGCATGTTTTGATGCAGTTCCAGTAAATTCACAATGAGTTCGCGATACATGCTGATATTCTCAGACTCATAGATAATGTGGTCGTACACATCTCGAAAGTACTTTTGATTGTCAGCATTGGACTGGCGGTACAAGGTATTGATCGCTTCGCGCAAAGGATCAATGCTCTGTTTGAAGTTGAGCAATTCTTTTCTCAAACTCAAAATCTGACTAAGGGTTCCTTCCCTGACATTTTTTACAATCAAATCTTCTAGCTCTTCGATCCTATCAGCAAACTGCTGACTCACGAGGATATAATTATCGACAATCACATCGAGAAGGAGATAGGCGAGGTATTCGGAATCTTTACCGCGAACCCTGCCCAAAGACGATCGTATGCGTTCACGAATGGGCTCAAAATTATCTTCAGGAAACTCTTGAAATGAAAGAAGAAAACCCTGTCCGTAAACGATACTGAAGTGTTCTATATGTACGGTTTTGTTGTCATTTTGATACTCGAGCATTTTAAGACTTACTAAAGTATAGTCGTCAAAACTCTCTACTTTCGGACGTCCCGTGGAATTCATGATATCTTCTAAGGCGAGGATGTGGACATTGAAGGTTTGCCCGATATGCTCGATGATCTTGGTGTCATGAATGCCGTCGAGGTCGAACCAAGTGACGGAGTTTTTATCTTTAAAACTGGAGCATTGCTGAATGTCTTTCAACACGAATTCTTCAAAATGATCCAGCGAATAGTCCATTACCCTAATGTTCACTGCTCCTTCTTTTCTATTTCCTATATGTACCAGCGAACCTGGTCCCATATTTACCTTGGCTGCACGCTGTTTTTGTTGTGACGAATTCATATTCAATATTAGTTTAAAATATCTCACAATGCATTGCTGAAATGTTTGTTTTTTCATCACCTTGTTGTTTGGTTCCTGCACATACATTTGAATAAAATCAACAACAAGTGAAAGTACATTTGATAGCCATCGGCGGCAGTGCCATGCACAACCTCGCCATCGCTTTGCACGACAAGGGTTTCAAGGTGACGGGAAGTGATGATGAGATATTCGAACCCAGCAAATCGCGCCTCGCTACACGCAATATTTTACCAGAAGAAATTGGTTGGTTTCCTGAAAAAATCACCGCCGATTTGGACGCTGTAATTCTCGGTATGCATGCGCGTCAAGACAACCCAGAGTTGTTGCGTGCTCAGGAATTGGGACTTAAAATTTATTCTTATCCCGAATATATTTTCAATCAAACCAAAGATAAGATTCGTGTCGTAATAGGCGGAAGCCATGGCAAGACGAGCACCACTGCAATGATTTTGCACGTGCTTCAATCGTTGGGCATCGACTGCGACTATATGGTGGGCGCTCAGTTAGCGGGCTTTGATTGCATGGTAAGACTTTCAGAATCCGCTCCCATCGGCATTTTAGAAGGCGACGAATACCTTTCTTCTCCCATCGACCGCAGACCGAAGTTTCATCTCTATGGTCCGGATATCGCGGTGATTACTGGTATAGCTTGGGATCACATCAATGTATTTCCGACGTTTGAAAATTATGTAGAACAATTTAAAATTTTTACAGATAAAATCTCTAATCACGGCACCTTGATTTATTCTGTCGATGACGCGGAAGTGAAAGTAGTAGCGGAAAGTGCGCGTGCTGATATACAAAAAATTGCCTACACTACCTTCGACCACGAAGTGCGCAATGGCATTACGTACTTGATTACTGAAGAAGGCGAACAAGAGATTCAAATTTTCGGAAAACACAATTTGCAAAACTTGAGTGCCGCCATGTTGGTCTGTCAAAAATTAGGAGTTGAACCGGCGAAATTTTATACCTCGATTGCCACATTCAAAGGAGCATCGAAGCGATTGGAGCTGGTGATGAAAAACGATACATGTGCCGTCTACAAAGACTTTGCACACTCACCATCCAAATTGAAAGCGACCACCAATGCATTGAAGGAGCAATATCCCGATCGCAAACTGGTGGCCTGTATGGAGTTGCATACATTTTCTAGTTTGAATGAAAATTTCTTGTTAGAATATCACGGTGCGATGGCCGCTGCAGATGAAGCCTATGTTTATTTCAACCCTCATACCATAGCGCATAAGAAATTAAAACCCATCACCCCCGAACAAGTCCGCGAAGCCTTCGGCGGCGACAACATCCGCGTCTTCACCGACTCCAAAGCCCTCTTCGCCGAACTCCGAAGCAAGACCTGGATATCCGCTAACCTGCTGATGATGACGAGTGGGACGTTTGATGGAGAGGAGGTTGGTAAGATAGTATGATAGTATGCTAGTATGCTAGTATGGTAGTGTGATAGTATGCTAGAGGGAGAGGGGGGCGGTGAGGGCGGAGAGGAGGATGGGGAGCCACGATATGATATCCTTGAACTGATTTCTAGGATGAAAAAGAAATAAGACGTGAAGTACCAGATGTATCATGGCAAAAACACAAAATCCTTGTCGAAAACTGCCTTCCGTGGAATCGTGAAAAAGGGAGTATAATATCCAACTTATAAGGGGGATGTGTGCTAGAATAAAAACACGCTCGCCCACTTTGTCATTTAGCTGGGAAAGCCCAGGAAATATTCGCCATTCCTTGCACCTTATCGCGTCCATTTCATGCACTAGCATGCTGGATAATGAAATAACAAACATCCATTCTTTCATGACTGGTTTGTCTTTAAATCTACTGCCTTCTTCCAAAGCGGGCCTACGGAGATGAGGAGAACTAGGATGTTGAAAAATACATTTGACATATTGCCAGATGCCGCGCTCCCCGCGCTATCGAGCACAAACCAAGAACAAACCCCATATAATACCGCACGTCTTACTTGATCGGGTGCTAAATCAAAAACCCATCGCTGAAGTAACCAAACACAAACACCCCAGCCAAACAAAAAGCCACCTGTTAATGCACTTAAAAACCTAGTCGTCGGCGCTTGGTAATCTTTTATTCCATCTACTGGCCAACTCAAGAAATCCAAGGTCCACCTCGCCAGTTCTGAGGTGGACATCATCGTTCCTAAAAAGAAGATAGGACCAAAAGATCCAATTACAAACGCAGTCACTTTCAACCACGATTTATGCTTTGCTATTGTCATGAGATTATTTTTTTACAAATAACCTCATTCCCCCCCAAAAACTCTAGACGCCCCCGTACAATAGCGGGAATTTGGACATTGGAATTTGGAATTTGGAATTTGGAGATTGGAATTTGGAAATTGGACTTTAGATTCTGTCGCAATCTTCCAATCAAACTAGCCTATTAGCCTACTATCCTATTATCCTACTAGCATATTATCTTATTATCCTATTATCTTATTATCTTATTATCTTATTATCTTATTATCTTATTATCCTATTATCCTATTATCCTATTATCTTATTACCCTACGTTCCACAAAAGGTCACGTAACTCTTATCGTGATCCTTCGGGGCATTGTTCCAGTCGGGCTTTTGCGATTGAGGGGAGTAGGGGGTTTTGAGAAATTCTAAGAGGTCGTACATCGGTGTGAGGTTGCCGCTCTCTGCGATGTCTAAGACAAATTCAACAACATGATTTCGGGGAATGAATGCTGGATTTACACTGCGCATTTTTTCAATAGCACTATCAATACCACCGTCTTGTTGTTGAATTATATTCAATCTCTTTGCGTTCCATTCGGGCATCGTTTCACTCACTAATGCCGCTCCCGCTGCAGCTTCTGGGTCGGTAAGCGATCGGAAAGTATTGGTGTAGTCCAACTGTTCTTTTTGCATGTATTCCATCAAATCGGTAAGCAATTGCTTGCTTTCATCGGTCAATTTTTCAATGCCGATTTTTGATAGCATCATTTGATACCATTGACCAATGAATATTTTTTCGAACTCATCCAACACCGCTTGTGCGAGCTCGATGGCTTTATCTTCATTCTCGTCAATCAATGGTAGCAATGCACCTGCGAGCACACTCACATTCCAATGTGCGATGAAAGGTTGGTTTTCGAATGCATATCGACCTTGTCTATCAATGCTGCTAAATACCGTTTTAGGGTGATATTGATTCATGAAGGCACACGGACCGTAGTCGTAGGTCTCGCATGCAATGCCCATATTATCGGTATTCATCACTCCATGAATGAATCCAACTCGCAACCAATTAACAACGAGTGCTACCTGTTTTTCCAATACTGTGCGCACCAGCTCTAGTGCGGGTCGCGGCGTTTCTAATAGATGCGGATAATGTCTTTGAAGTGTATAATGAAGCAGCGCTTGTTGATCTTTGATGCTCCCAAATTGTCGCGCATATTCAAACGTACCTACACGAATGTGACTGCTCATTACACGCGTTAGAACGGCACCGTTGTGTGTCGTCTCACGATAGACGGAATCTCCCGTGGACACAACAGCTAAACTGCGTGAAGTAGGAATGCCCAGATGAAACATGGCTTCGCTGATAATGTATTCGCGCAACATGGACCGCAAGGTCGCGCGACCATCTCCTCTTCTTGAATAAGGCGTTTGTCCAGCTCCCTTGAGTTGAATGTCATAGCGTTCGTAATCTGAAGTGAGGTGTTCGCCTAAAAGAATCGCGCGTCCATCGCCAAGCATGGTGAAATGTCCGAATTGGTGGCCCGCGTAGGCTTGAGCAATGGGGACAGAACCTTCCAAGATTTTATTTCCAGCTAAAATATTTGAATAAGAATCGACGTCTGATTTATCTCGAGGAATATCTAAAGCTTCGGCAAGCGCTTCATTGAAGATAATGAGTTGCGGATTGCTTGCCCGCGTGGGAAGCACCTGCTTGTAGAATAATTCTGGAAGTTGGGTGTAGGTATTATCAAATCTCCAAGGCATCGCACATCAAATAGGACTGCAAGATAGATACTTTACACGTCCTTTTCTGAGCGTTGCTTTCTGCGGGCGGATGAGCCAGGTAGTACCGCAAGTCCTATTTCGAAACTACCCGATGGATTATTTCCATTGTGAAAAGGAAATTCATCCGCTTTTAGAATTGGTTTGGCCGCGGTGCTTTCATTGTATGGGCCTTCGGGTGCTTTGGTTATTTTTTTTGCCTTTTTCGTTTTGGCTTTTGATTTCATGCCTTTTGCTCCGGCACCATTCGTCAACACCTGATCGGCGACCTTGCGTATCAATAAGGCTTCTTTTTGACCAATACGGCCATTAAAAACAATTTCCAAGGGATTGACACCAAACAAAGCTTGGGCGAACGTAACAGCTGCTAAATACGTTCCAGCAGGCGAGGGGTGACTCCCGTCGGGATCATAAAGTTCGATATCAGGATATTGTGTGCGGACATTTTTCCATACATCACCGACCTTCACTACTTGCGCCCCAATTGAATCGGCTAATAGCTGATAGCGAGCGGCGAGCAAACTGTCCATACCTTCATAAGTAGCCACAGGCGGCCATAACGGAGCGTTTTGTGCATCGCCATTTTTACGACCCCAGGTACGATAAAACATTAATTTGGCAGAAGGATTCTGAAGTCGAATACTATCGACAAGAGCTTGTAAGAATGGAATACTTTCTTTAACAATTACAGAGTCGGGGAGGCTGAGCATCTGACTTTGTTCTTGCAAAATGACAATGTCCCATTTGTCTTTTTTTATTTTTTCAAAAGTGTTTTTATCGGCAGCATGACGGTGCCAATAATGACCCCCCGGAGAAGCGTGGTCAAATTCTAAAATCAATTTTTTATTGGTAATGCTGGACGCACAGGCGGCAACCGTACCGGGCAAGTCATACATGTGGGTATAACTGTTACCAATAAATAATACCTTGAGGGTGCTGTCTTGAGCCACCACCGAACCGCTGAATAGTCCAGCAAACAGAAGAGAAAGGGTTCGTTTAATATTCAAGCTAAACATAATATTTTTCGCGAATCAAAATCTGAACCAAAGATAGGGGAACGAGAACGAAGAACGAGAACAAGAACGGGAATTTGGAAAATGGAAATTGGAGTTTGGAACAGGGGAAACCCCAGTAGAGACGCCATTTATGGCGTCTGAAGTTAGCGAATTCGTGGAGCGCAGAGCGTTAGGGAATTGGAATCCCGATGGCTATCGGGAGGAGTTTGGAGATTGGAATTTGGAATTTGGAGTTTAGAAATAAAAAAAGTCCTGACATCGTCAGGACTTTTTGTTATTTCCAAATTCTAAACTCTAAATTCCAAATTCTAGAATCTTAGTTATAAGCAACGATCACATCGAAGCTTCCGCTGTAAAGACCAGCTGCTTGTTGAGCTGATACGTTCAAAGTAGCGCCTACGTTCAAAGTAGCTTCACCGTTAGCATCGAGAACTGAATCAGCACCGAGGCTAGATACGAAGTTGTCTACAGTCATTTGTTCTGCGCCACCTGCAGTTTCGATCACGATAGAAGCAGGAACTTCGATGGTGAAAGAAGCATCAGCGTATCCGTTCACGTCGAAAGAAGCAGCGTTGCTAACGTTACCAGCTTCGATCAATGTTACGCCACCAGTTGCAGTGCGAGCTCCGTCAGTAGCGATTACAACTGTACCTTCAGAAGTACCAGAAGCGATGTTACCGAAAGCGAGGTCAGCAGTCTTAACGATTTCCAATGGTTGGATGATGTTAGCAGAAGCAGAAGCAGTAGCAGAAGCTGTTGGGTTACCTTGAGCGAAAACACCTACAGTAGTGAGGATAGCAGCAGTGAAAACTAAAAACTTTTTCATGGTTTTAATGATTTAATTTGTTATTTAAAAATTTGTTTATTGAGTTGTTCCTCCATAGCCAAGGGCTGTGCCACTCCGTGCCATGAATCACGGAAACGATTGATTGCGTAAGGAAAGCGTTAATTGAGAGGTTTGTGGCAAGTTAAGAAATTGTCCCAGTGCGGGACGCTCAGTCCCGGGATGAAACAAAATTCGCAATAACTAATTCGCAATTCTGAATCACTGGTGTCCGGTAAAATTTAGTAATCGATATTTTTTGCTTTGGAAGTCTTGATTTACTTGACTTGCTTCTCCAATTTAAAAAGTATACCCTCCCCTTTTATTTTCTATGCGCTTGAAAAAAGATCTTCAACAACTTTTGCTTCTTTCTTATTTAAGGCTTTGTGTGGGTTATCCAAGAACTTAATCAGTTTAAAATAACTCATTAGATGAAGCCTTAGTATTGTTGCGATAG
>JBKCOM010000053.1:0-3239 GCA_046309775.1 Flavobacteriales bacterium | reverse complement strand
AGTGCTGAATTAGAAAAGGGTGAAGAAATGGAATGGATACTAGAAGATAAAAATACTTTCGTATTAAAGTGCGTCAAAAATGAACCTCCACGCAAATCAAAAGCTGTCAAATAAAAATCCTTAAGTTGACGCGTATGCCCTTTCGGGGCTTTTTTTATTGCTAGTAAAAACACCAGTTTATGAAACGTAGAATTACTCTAATATCCTGCTGGAATCAAGCTTATTTTTGAATCAATTCAAATTCAAACCTTAACACTTTCGCACAATGAATGTAAATATCCAAGAAAAAATCAAGTACATACTTTTAAATAAAGTCCAAGGACTTAACTGGAATTATTTTAATCTTTTAACCGAAAACATAAGCATCACGGCCAAAGCAGAGCCCGACTACAACTGGTTTGACAAAATCGAAATTGAAGAAGGGAAATATGTGTGGAAAGGTTCGGCTTGTAGTGATGTAGAAATTGTCAGCCATATGTACAAGGTAATCAATAAACAACCGAGCATGCTTCAAGATGTAATGTTGGAAATCTATCGCGATGGATATATCGCCAATGAATCGGAAGCTGATCAAGGAATTATGGGCAAACTCAATCAAGAAAATTGTGATGCTCGTAATGATTATTTTCGGTACAAGATGAAGCAGGGGTTCCGTGCAAAAAAAGGAAATTATATTGTACTTGCAGAAGGAGATTCATGGTTTCTGTTTCCCAAAGTTGCCCTGCGCGGAGTCGGTAGAGATTTTGTGAAAGATATAGGCGACCATTTGATTGAGAAAGAAAATATTGCCTGGTACAATATCGCCTTCGGAGGAGACTGGATTAGCAACATGATTTATGAGAGTAAGTTTATCGAAGAGTTAGATCAAGTAGAGCCGCATGTTTTTCTTATCTCTGGCGGCGGCAACGACTTCGTGGGCAAAAGACTTATGAATTTTATTAGAAGCGAAACTCATGAAAACCGAATAATTGAAAGTCAAAGCCTACGAAAAAAACTTCTAGAACTTCGCCAAAAACAAAAGAAAAATGTTCACAGCACCTTTGATCCTAAAAGATATGAACTTGGGCTCCGCTACATAGATGACCGTTTTATTGACTTTCTGAACCTCATTTACATTCAGTATTTATCGCTTTTCATACGTATTTATCACAACACTTCAAAGTTTGAAAATTTACTCACCCTAACACAAGGCTACGACTATCCTATTCCATCAGACAAGAATACAAGACTCATTGAATTTGGACATCGAGCATTGAACAAGATAATTGGAAATGGTGATTGGCTTTTGAATCCATTAGAAACAAAGGGTATTTGTGATCAAAAGAAGAGAGAAGCGATTATGTATACCCTCGTTTATGAATTCAACGAGACTTTACTCACTTTTGAAAGAAGCGGAAAGTTTAAAAATGTATTTCATATTGACAACCGCAGTGTAGCCAAATCAAAAGATGACTGGTTTGACGAGCTTCATCTTGAATCCGAGGTTTTCAAGAAAGTGGCAGACAAATACTATAAGAAGATTAAAGATTTTTTTGAGAAGGGGTGAGTTCAGAAAACTCACGAAGTAACGGACATAGCCTATGACTTGAAATTATTAAGTGCTCCGGATGCATTGATTTCTGCAACTAAACATAGCTCTTAAAAAAATGATTTACTGCGACTCGTGTTTATTTTTTTTCCTATGCCGAGATTAAGCAAGAAAATACCAGAGCGTCCATTTTTAATTTGGTTAATTTTGTGAAAAATCCAACGAGTAACAAATAAATGAATGAACACTAAATCGAGGATTGTTGAAGCTGATTTCGTCAATAAGCCCAAGACTCCAAAAAAGTTTTCAATTGATGTAAATACTAAAAGTATTTATTTTTCTGTAGTTTCAAGTTCCGAACTTGAAGATATCAAACCTTCATTTGTAAGTTGCGTTTATCCTTGATATAAGTGTTTGACAAACCTTACAGCTCCGAAAAACGGAATTTCAAAAAAACAAATTATTCAAGCCAAACCTTATACAGGTCTGGATTTATACTTTCAAAACTGATTTGGGGACGCCTTACATTGTTGAACTGAATGAATATAAAGGTAACATTTTTGTTCTAAAATTTTTTCCGAAAAAATATTGAAACTCTGAGAGTCGTTATAGCCTACTGACCAATGAATATGACGCTCCAAGAATATTAAGAACTTGACTTTCAATCGGAGAACAGGAGTTCCTTTTGAATTGGATTTTGGGTATTCAGGAGTTTTGCAAATGTTCTTTAATTGAAAAGCTAACTGAAACAAAAAAATGAAATGGCAGGTACAAATGACTGATTGCTATTGCAAACCGTATGTAAAAAAGAGTTTGCAAAATTGCAAACCTACTTTTGATTAAGGAGTTAATTAACAAGAGATTAGTAAAATATTACTTACCTAGTTGAAGTTAGGTGCGCAAGATTGCATAAGTTTGTAACGCGTTCAAGCAAATAAACCCTCAAATAAGATCTTCGAAAATGTTGTCATTGACAACTTCTTTACACGAAAAAACCCTGCCGGAAGACAGGGCTTTTCAGGTTTTTCGTTGAGCGTTCGAGCGCTCTACGATGATCAGTTTATAATGTCACATCTGCCCAAAAGGCAAAAGGTCTCCCGTTTTTGCGGGAGATTTTTTTTCCATCCCGGGTCACCGTGTAGGTGAACACAAGCACTTGAAGCTTGCCGTTGTGGTAACGATATCTTTTCATCTCGAAAAAATATTAATGGGTGAATATTAGCAGTCGTTCCAATTGCCACCCGACTGCTGGTGGGCGGATCCAATCCCGCAACGCCACTCTTTCTCACCTTCCGGAGTGATACTTCAGCTTTGCCATTAGGAAAAATTGTTTTCTTCATTTTCATATCTTCATAAAAAAGGGGGATTCCCTCCCCCAAAATTAAACTCAATCAATTTGTAGCCGATTCAAAATTATCAGTACTACTGACATGCTTCATTAAAATGGTTTCCACCATGTTATTGAAGCTTCGGTTTTCAAGCTTTGCTTGATTTTCAATCATTTGAAATACAGATTTTTTAAATCTCATGTTTCTCAAAATGTTACTTTCATTATTTGGTCGCGTCATGATGTGGATTTGCTACGTTTGTCCGGACACTAAGTTAAGGAGGATTTTAATACCTTAACATCATGAAACAAGAAAGAAAAAATTACAGCAAAGAATTCAAGCAAAAGGCTGTGGAATTGAGTAACGTCCGCGGCAATGTACAG
>JBKCOM010000052.1:0-2415 GCA_046309775.1 Flavobacteriales bacterium | reverse complement strand
TTGCGCAAAAATTTCAAGTTCGATGATAGGATTCCCATAAATACAAAACTAAATTGCAACCGCTATGTCGAAAAAACATCTCGTATTTCTCCATGGATTTTTAGAAAACGCCTCGATGTGGAATTCCATTCTCGGGCGCATCTCCAAATCCAATCTTCAACTTCACTTTCCGGAGATACCTGGCCACGGCCTGCGCCACCAGCTCCCCGAAGCAATCACCATCGACGCTTATGCCGATGATATCATGAGTCAACTCGATATTCCCAACAACGAAAAATTCATTCTCGTTGGTCATTCGATGGGCGGTTATATCGGAGCGAATATAGCAAAACGATACGGCAATCGCCTACATGCCCTCTGCCTATTTCAATCAAAAGCAGGAGACGACGACGCAGACAAAAAGATAGCCCGCGATAGAGCCATTCTGGCCGCACAAGAAAATAAAGCGCTCTACGTCAGAACAATGATCAATGGCCTTTTTCACGAAAAAAATAAAAGCCGATTGCAAGAACTTATCGACCAGCAAATCGCGTACGCCACTTCTCTCGACGTAGCCGCCATCACCAGCGCACTCACCGTAATGAAAAATAGGCCCAGCGAAATCGAAAGCCTTGTAACGCGCGACTTCTCACTTTTCTATTTTCTTGGTGAAAATGATCCGTCTATTCCCCTGCAAAATGTGTTGCCAGAAATAGAACAACTGCCCGGTGCCGCTTACTACATAGAACCTCACATAGGTCACATGGCCCATTTCGAAGCGCCACAAACGGCAGGCGATTTCATCCAACGAATTGTGCGAACCATCGTCTGAAACGGTTAACTTTGTTCACATGTGTGGACGCTATGGTCTTGTGACCAAAATAAAAGAGATCGAAAAAAAATTCGGAGTCACTGCTCCTGCTGGTTTTGTTTTTGAACCCAATGCAAACGTGACGCCCGGAACGCTTGCTCCTGTAGTATCTTCCGACAACCCTTCCACACTATCCTTCTATCGCTTCGGATTGCAACCTTCGTGGGCAAAAAAACCCATGTTGCTCATCAATGCGCGCGCTGAAGGCGACCACAATCAAGATGACTTAGAACAATACACGGGCGCCAAGGGTATTTTCGAAAAACCATCTTTTAGAAAACCAATAAGAAGCCAACGCTGCCTTGTGATCGCAGACTGTTTTTACGAAGGCCCGAAGGACGTCGGCTTGAGCAAACCATTTTGTTTTTTCAAAAAAGACAATACTCGTCCCTTCGCAATGGCAGGCATTTGGGACGAAAGTGTGAATATTGCCACGGGCGAAGTAATGCACAGTTTTGCAATCGTGACCACGCCCGCACACAAACTCCTTCGTGCCATCGGACATCATCGATCTCCGCTCATTCTGGAAGAACATGACGAGCGCGCGTGGCTCGACACCACTTTATCCATGCAGGATATCGCCCAACTTTTGCGAGTACCGAGTGCTGAAATTTTTAATGCTTATCCTGTTTCACCTGAGATAAAAAATCCCCGTGCATCAGGCATGCACCTCATGCAGCCCGTGGGAGAACGCATCACGCCTGAATACCGCTATGAAGTATCGCAACAACTCGACCTCTTCGGCATGGGCGAAACAAGAGCGCGCAAAAGAAAAAATAAGGAGTAAATGAAATGTATCTTTCATCACACTCTTATTATTCTCTTCGATACGGAACCATTCCACCAGAAGAACTATTGCAGCTCGCCGCTGAAAATGATATCAAGACGCTCGCACTGACAGATATTAACAACACCTCTGCGTGCCTTGATTTTATAAGACTTTCAAAGAAATACAACATCAGACCCGTAGTGGGTATTGATTTCAGAAATAAGACGAAACAACAATTCATAGGCCTTGCCAAAAACAATGAAGGTTATTACGAACTCAATCTCTTTTTAAGCCAATACTTCGAATCAGGAGAAGAGCACCCTGAACGAGCACCTTCATTTCAAAACGCCTATATTGTATATCCTTTCAACTATACCGAACGTTCATTCGGTATTGAAGATTTGAATGAAAATGAATATATAGGCATCCGTCCTGATGATCTCAACCGCTTAAAATTTCATCCTTGGTGCAAGCGATTGGATAAAATGGTAATGGTCGCACCTATTACATTCAGAAATAAACGTGACTTCAACGCGCATCGGCTGTTGCGAGCGATAGACAACAATACCTTACTCAGCAAATTACCAAAAGAGGAAGAAGGAAACTCAAGCGATCAGCTAATTTCCGAATCAACCATTAGAGAGCTCTTTCAAGAATTTCCAGAAATCATTCAAAATACCGAACGTTTGCTCGGTAATTGTGAAATTCATTTTGAATTTGGTTCTGAAATACCTCCTCAAAACCTATCTACCTATACCGAAAGCGAAGAGGATGATTATCAATTGATAAAAAAACT
>JBKCOM010000051.1:0-8400 GCA_046309775.1 Flavobacteriales bacterium | reverse complement strand
AAAACAGGGTTATCTGTCTTACGAGAAATAGAACCAAAGCCGTGGTGGTAAATTTTTCCTGCACTATCTAATGTTGGGTCGGTTATTATTTTGAACCCGTTTATTTCTAACAAAATACAAGGTCCGTCAATATGTGTAACTGTTATGTTCATTTTTGATAAATTTATTTGGCTATGTGAATAATTCCATTGAATTATAAAAAATAAAAAAATTTAAAATTTAAATGGTTTGAATTTTGTGGGCATTTTTTTCATATCTTCTCATTTTTTGTTTATCGTCTTGTCTTAAAGCCTGACCGCTAACGTTTGGCAGCTACCCGAAGGTGGCGATATCGGAGCACTTCACTGTCAACCAAGCATAAACTTTGATAGAAGCACAAAGCTTGATTTAACCACTGAACCGCCACTTTTGGGTAGGTGCTGTTAGGGGTAGGCTTTTTAGTTTCCATTTGCACTGTTGCTTTTTCTTGTCCAAGGAACAAACTCCTCTGCTTTACTTGCATACATTTCTTTTGAACATCTGTTATAATATTGGTCGTCATAGTCAAGTATACGGAGTAATGACATCTCAATATACCAGATGTAGAGTTGAAGAGCTTCATATTTTGCTCGGTAGTGTATTTGACTTAATTTTTTTCTCTTTTCTTCTTGAGAATGAACAATTGCATTTCTAATATATACAGCAGCTTCAGGTGCGTCTATTACATTGTCGGTAGTGTCAAGAAATTCTTGTAAGTATGTGAAACCACTAGGAATACTGTAATTAATATTCAACTGGGATAATACTAATCGTATTTTATTTGATGCACTGATATTCTCTGAGTCCTTTCCTAATATCATTTTCTTTTGTTCAATAATCCACCAATTATATATCAATTCTAAAGCTGTCTGAGCCATGATTATAGAGCCTTCTGAAAATCCTGCATGTCCATTCGCTTCAACATACCAATGAATCAAAGATGTTAGGAAACCTTTGTTATCATTGTCTTGCCAAATTGATTTGAAATTTTTCCATAACTCATTAAGCCCAATAATTGAATGTCGTTGAGGCCATGATTGAACTGCCTTATCGGTGTCAACAAAATAATCCGTAAAGTCGCTCCAAATTACTTGGTCGTCATGGATACCCCTAATAAATAAAGCAGAAGTTCTTCTCCCATTTAAGAATGTAAGAAATGTGTCAAGGCAGTGAAAAATTTCTTTAAAGTCAGAATGAGAAAGAGATCCTTTTTTACAAGTCAATTCTCCCGCATATAAAATTATGTAGCCACCTTTTTCTTCTAATGATTTTTTGCGTTCCTTGAAGTCATTACATTTGTCAATAGTAATAACAAAATCGTCATCCTCAAATCTTAGTCTATTCATGGAGGTTGATATATTTTTCTCCGTAATACTCTTTACTGGAAGTCCATGAAATTCTCTTAGGTTCGGAATGGAAAAATGTACTTTGCTAACCGCGATAGTTCTGTCACCCAATACTGCTTGCTGTGATAATGTTCCTTTAATGGTGGAATCGTTGTCAAGGCTACCAAAATGAGTGTTTGTTATAAAGCCTTTTCCAAATTCTAGCCCGTCAATAATAATACTGTATGAATTTACTCTATTTGCAATTTTGAATAAGTCAATTGTGTCAACAAGGGGTTTCCCATAAAAGTGTGCGCCAGAATTTGGAAACCAATCAAAAAAGATACTTCCAATTAATTTGATTTCATTTTGTTCGTCTTTAAGAATATATTCTCCTTCAAATATTTTTATGGGAGAATTTGCTTCAGTCATGTCCACAGAAACAGAATTTATTTCGGGCAAGTTTTTATGCATTTCTAAAATTTCGTCTTTTGTCATATAGTTTTCGTCTTTAAGCTTACCGCTAACGGTTTCGGGATTTGCGTTCGGGCGGGTTTCGGAGCACAAACTGTCAACCAGCACTGAACTTGAATAGAAGTACAAAGCTCCAAGTTTGCACGTCACCCCGCCTGACGCAAAACCCGTGTTACCAGTAGGCCTTCTTCGTCTGTCCATTTAACCTTTGATACTTTTAACTGTTTCGTTTAATTCCTTTATGCTGTCTGTCAAATGTTTGCTTCTGAACGAAAAGAATGAAGATTTTTCTTTCATTATTGTCGGCATAGCGTAAATACTAGCAACTGCTTTGCTTATCAAATCTTCTTTGTTTTTTCCAGCAATGTCACCATATGCTTGAATTGTCAACGCAATTGCAGAACGAAAAGCATATTCTTCTTGAAAACTTCTCTCTTTAGCGTACTGCTTGATAGTAAAGAATAAAACTATCATAACAGGTAATGATTTTAAAGAGTTAATTATTAAATAATGCCAATCAACCGAGGTAGGAAAACCACCTACAAAACCAAAGAAATTTGTAAAGACACCAACAATTAAAACAAGTGCTATACTTCCAGTTGTAAAAACAATATTTGCCCAACGCTTAACTGGCTTTTCAAGCTCAATTTTCCTATCGTTAAAGGTACTGAATAGCTTAACTGCTCCTTCTTTTCCAATAAGTTCATTTAGTACTATAATTCGTTGGTCAAAAGTTGAACTTCTGTCCTGTACTGAAAGTAAAAGTTTTTCAAAGTCAGCATTCTTTTTTGTCGTGGTATCAATTTCTGTCTTATAACTGTCTTTCAAATCTTTTAGCTCTTTTTGAAAATTTTCGTAAACAGTTTTTTCTTCTTCAAGTTTTGTCTTTACTATTTCTAGGTTTGAATTTTGCTGATTTAACAAGCCAGTAATTTGTTGATTACTGTCAGTGCTTGCAGTCATTAATCTTGTTATTTCTTCTGAATGTGTCCTTGCTGTTGGAAGCAAATTTGAAATCTCGGAAAGTTCAGTATTTTTTGTCGCCACAAGTTGCGTAATACTCGTTTTTTCAGCTTGCAACTCTGCTATGAGTTGTTGATTTAGGTCTGTATTAATCCTGAGTTTTTCAGCTATAAGTTGCAATTTGCTTTCAAGTTCATCAATTATTTCCGTTTTCTTTTTCTTGTCAATTGGTTGGTCTTTATCCCAAAGTCCATTTTGAACTTGATAGTAAACAAGTCTATACAAATGTCCAACTGCACTATTGAAGTCATTACTTGAGCAAAAGGCAATAAAATTTGCTAAGTCATCACGCAAATTACCAGCACCAAAGTCATTTTGAAATTGATATTGAAATGGTAATGCGCTAAACAGTTTTGATTGCAAGATTTGTCCTAATTGTCCAATTGCCTTTTTTGAAAACTCAGTAAATTCTGTTACCGAATAATAACCAATATAAACTGTTGTCAAGTCCTGGTAGTCTTTGTAAACTTCTGCTACTCGCTTGTCAATGTCAAGTTTCCAAAACTCGTCAAGTTGTGGTAAAATGCTTTGTTTATGTTCTGGTGTCATATGTTATTTATTTATCGGTATGTCGTCTTTTAGGCTTACTGGTAACGTCCCAGGCTTTGCGCAGTTTGGATAATTGGTGATCCAACTGCTGGCTTGGCCACTAAAGACGCGATTAGCTAAAGCCAAATTACTGAAGTTGATTAGCAATACCAAAAGATGATAGGCCTTTGATGGAAGCCCAAATTGCGCAAAGCCTATTGTTGGTGGCAGTGTGACCTCTACTCGCTTCATTTATAGGCGAGAATTGGTTACTAGTCAATTGTCACTAATCTTATTTATCAGTCATGCAGTGAGGTTTGCATTTTATGTAGGCAACTTTAGTACCCTTTTTAATCTTATCCTATTGTATTGCTGTAATAAATTAGGATAGAAATTAAAAATTATATTACTAAATATCAATAGTATCGCAATTCCTAAACGCTCTTTAGTTAAGAAGATATAGATAATTGTCTCGATTGAAAAAATAAAAAATACCCAGTGCAACTTCTCTGTTGTATAAGTTTCTTCCAGCTTTAATTCCGCTGATTTTAAATTATGAACATTTCTATAACTAGGGAACTTACCTCTGATTTGCCTGTTGATAATGTCTCCGCTTGTCGCAAATCTCTTGAAAATGTGTACCCCAAGATTCCTATAAAATGAAACAGATTGGCTGAATTGTATTTCGTCAATAATGGCGTTGGGTAATAAATTGATTAGCAGGCTTGTGACCAATGTAATAATAAACCAGTACCATTCACCCTTTCCTTGCAAATAAAAGATTAGAATTGGCGATAGATTAGTTACACTGAAAAGCACAACAATTACGTAATTGTATCGATCAATGAGTTTCTTTAATTCAGTAGAATGTATTATACCTTCCTTCATTTATTTTTTGTAATTGGACGACATCTGTAAAAGTTTTCTAAATACTCTAGTAACAATTTATTGTGAGGAATCTATACCGAAATTTTAGTAGTAGAGTCTCGCTCGTTAGTAACCTTTCATTGTCTGACCACATTGCCACCAACGTTTTGCCGCTTTGCGAAGGCGGGGATTTTCAGCACTAAACTTCATTAGAAGCACAAAGCTTGGATTTAGCACTTCACTGTCATAGAAGCACGAAACCCCCGATTTTGCAAAACGGCTGTTACCTGCTGGCATTCTTTTTTCGTCTGTCATTTATCGTCCAAATAGTCTTGATAAAAGTCCTTTCTTAAATTGCTTTTCAATTCCCCAAATTAACTCGGTTTCGTGTCGTTTTGCTTTGTCAATATTCGGTCCGAATTTCCCCCAAGCAAATCCACTTTGATTTTGTTTGTTTCTCAAGTCGGCAACTACAAAATTGTCAGGAAGTGATAATGCAAAGTTTTTTAAAGTCGTGTCACTTGATAGTCTTGCGGCTTCAAGTTCAAAAAATCCAGTGTCTTTACTCCAAATGTCCATAACAACTTTTTCGTGAATTATGTCAAGGTTTGATTTATTTCCGTTTTTGCCAAAATCGTTAACGTGTTCTATAAATTGAGTTAAGTTGTCCGAATGTTTTACAATTACCGCTGGGTCGTGGCAAACATAAAAAACACTACCCCAATTTCCATTTTTGTCAACATCTAAAATCCAAAAATTTCCAAAACCGTCTCCCGCAAGTTGAACAGAATTTGGAAAAAAATCTTCAAATCCAAACTGGCCAACTCCGTCAAATGTTACTTCTTCTAGTCCGAAAAATTCAAAACCACTTGCAAATTTTAGTAACTCTCTGATTTCGGTTGGAACTTTTCCTGTCGGAAGTCCTCTTGCTAATTCGTCTATTTGTTGGTCAGTCAAACCTTCTTTAAGTTCAACTTTGTATTCGTCCCCGTCTTCGGATACATATTTTTCGGTCAAGATAGATTTCAGTTTTTCTGTTGGTGTCATATTTTCTGTTTTGTCTTTAATCTTGTTGTTACAGCCAAGTAAAAATGTCAAGATTAAAATGGTCAATATTTTGATGCGGTCTGTTTCATTATGCTTGCAGGTAACGTTTTGCAGCTACCCGAAGGGCGGGATTTTTACCACTAAACTTCATTCGGAGCACTGAACTTTCGGCTTGCACAAATGTGTTTGCGAAGCACGAAACCCCGCCTTTTGGGTAGGTGCTGTTACAGGCTGGCGTTCTTGTCCTATGTTTTTGATTGTCATTATTTTCCGCTTTTTCTTCTGTTGTCGTCCTTACATAACATTTGGCAATTTTCAGCACTTGTCTGCCCGCCTAAATGCCAAGGTGTAATGTGGTCGGCTTCCATTTCTTCAATCTTATATTCTTCCGTGCAAACTGGGCAAATTCCTTTTTGTCTTTCGTATGCTTCTCGTTTCTGATTGTCGGTAAATGCACGAATATTTAAAAATCTCTCTTTGCGTGTCAAAACGTATTCGTAAATCCCTTTTTTGTTGGTCACGTCTTCGTCTTGCATTAGTTTGGTGATTTCTTCTTCAAGTTTTTTATGGTCAAATTTCTTGTCTTTAAACTCGTTATAAAGAAAACCCCATTGTATGCCTTTCATTTCTTTACGATACTTTGGGAAAACAACCTTTACCCAATTGATAACGCTTTGGAAATACAACCACAAATCATTTGCATTTGGCTCGTGTTGTTGCTTTGCCATATAATGCTCAATGTCATCATTGCTTATCCACTTGATTGTTGTTTCTAAATAGTCCTGTCTTATTGGTGTTCCGTTTAAATAGTCGCCACCCAAGCCGTATGCAGCACAACCGTTTTTACTGAAATATCTTTTTGCATCTGAAACCCACGAACCCGAATAAACTGCATTTCTTAATTCTTGGTCGGTAAGTTTTTCTCCTGCAATGTTGATTGTCTTGAACCACTCTAATTTTTCACTGTCCGTTCCGCTACACAGATAAACCATTATTTTGTAGTTCAATATTTGCTCTTGTTCGTCTTTCTGTAAATTGTGGAAGTATCTGCTCTTAAATGCAAAATCTCCTTCAATAAATTGACTTATTGAAATTGTCCGTTGTTGTCCGTCAATTACTTCAAAGTTTCCATCTTCACGAACTGCCCAATACATTACGTTCAAAGGATAGTCTTTTGTAATAGTGTCTATTACTGCTTCTCGTTGTTTGTCTTTATAAATAAATTCACGTTGGTAAGGTGGGCGAATGTCCAATTTGCCACCGTAACCAATTACTCCGTTTTCTTGGTTGTCTTCGTAACCGTTTGTAAGGTCTCGGACAGTTATTTCTTTAAGTTCAATTTTCATTTCTGCACTTTCTTGTTTCTAATAATAATTCTTGCGTATGGAACATCAACAATCCCGTCTTTCATCATATAGAGGTCTCCATCTACAGCACCACGCTTTTGAATTTCCTTTCTATATCTCTTATGTTCTTCTTTATAGGGTTTAACTCCGATTTCAATTCCTGAATTTGAAATACCTAATCCTATTATTTCAAACTGACTTGGATTGTATTTGTCAAGAAAGGTTATAGGAACTCCCATATATCCGTCATAATCAATAGGAATATCAAACGTCCTATCTACATTGATTGCATTGAAGTTTTCATATGTCGGGTAATTATCTTCATTACCCTTGTAAGTTTTATAAAGAATAATGTCTTCGTGTCTTTTAGCTATGTCAAGATTGGTATACCAAAAAGACCGTGCTGTTTCATACATTGTTCCGTCAGGTCGCCCAAAATGTCTTACTGTATTGTAACCAAGCCACATTTGGTCTGCCTTTATTAACTCAAAACATTCTTTATATGAAATAGCGTTAATGTTGCCGATAATTAAAAATTTCTTTTTGTATTCAATTAGTTGGCTGACGTATTCACGGAATAGTGAAAAAGGCGGGTTTGTTACAACAATGTCGGCTTGTTTCAAAAGTTCAATACTTTCTTTGCTACGAAAGTCACCATTCCCTTTGAGGTTTATAATTCCAATTTCCGCTGGGTCTGGAACCATATTCCCATTTTTGTCACCCTTATACTCCAAGTAAATTGCCTGTTCAGTATCGTGCTTGCTGAACAGTTCCATACTTTGGTTTTTGTAGCAAGTAGTAATGAGTTTTTTAAGTCCAAGTTTTTCAAAATTGTACGAGAAGAAATGGAAAAAATTACTTACTCGTGGGTCGTCACAGTTGCAGTAAACGACTTTATCTTTAAAATGCTTCTTATAATATTTAAGCTCTTTTTCAATATCAGTTAGTTGAGTATAAAACTCATCTTCCTTCGCTTTTGAGGCTTTATGTAAATTTTTATTTTTTGATTTTTCTGCCATCTGTCACTTTGTTTCTTATCGGTTTCAAAGTTAATATTTCGTTGTTTTGTCTGTCCGTTTTCGTTTGCGGTGTCGTTTTTAACGCTTGCCTGTAACTCGTTTATACCCGCTACCCTTTATCGCATACCCACCAGAATAGGGTAGGTAATGCGTGTAAACGTAGCGCATTGTTCAAATTTAAGAAAAATGTCATAAGTTGTCAAACGGACTTCTTATCTGCTATATGCTCTTGGTAGAAACATGGGTATATATCTCCGTTGTCTTACTACTGCTATGCCCCAAAATCTCTTGAATGTACCTTACATCTGTTCCACTTTCTGAATCTATATGACTCGGCTATAAAGCTAGCATGGCTGAGCATAAGGTTCCGCCGAAGGCGGACCAACCCCTCATTGCTTCGGTAGACTTTCCTTGGAATGTAATTCACTCCTTTTTATTCAGGTTGTTGGTCAGGCGACAAACAACGGCAGGAGCCCGCCTCTGGCGGTGCGTCATACTAATAGAAAAATCGTATACATATATTATCAACTCCAAAGGAGTTGAATTTAAAAATCATGGAAGAGTGCAGCATTCATTGGTGCGCCTCAAGCGCACAGAAGGATAATTTGAGATCCAATAAATTATCAAAATCTAAATAATTGTTGTTGGTCGCCCGACCAACAACGGAATTGGTACGTTATACTTATCGACGATTTATATTGATACTAGCAACTATCTTCCAAGCCGCAGAGTCTCCGTCCCGACTTAGTCGGG
>JBKCOM010000050.1:0-5381 GCA_046309775.1 Flavobacteriales bacterium | reverse complement strand
TGTGAGCCAGAGGTGGCAACGCCTAACGAAATTCCAGATTGGCCAGTAGTTGAATACAGCAATCCTTGTGACTCTGGATTATATTCGTTGGCAGCACAAAACGCCGTTGCCCTTTATGAAATGTACCTTGCGGATCTTACTCAAGATTTTATTCTTGAGTATAATTCTCAATGCGGAGCAGTAGTAGAAAACTTCAATTTCACAAAGCCTGATAGAGAATTCCACTACACGCTATACTATTATGACCAAGCGGGCAATTTGATAAAGACAATTCCTCCTGCGGGTGTTGTACCTCTTGAGATAACAGGGCCAGAAGATCCACTCTCAATTGCGATCGCACAAGACAGGGCGAATCATACCCAAACGGTATTCACCAATCATGGCTTAGCCACTACCTATGTATATAATAGTCTCAATCAGTTGGTGAGACAGTCGTTGCCTGACCATAATAAGATGAATCTTACTAATGTCAGTTTACCACAACAGTTGCCAAGCAATCTGAAAATACTTGATGTCGAATACATCACAGAAAGCAATGCATGGGCTGTAGGAAACTTAGATGTGGATGGGGCATTATCTGGTGCAGTTTATAAATCTAACGATGGTGGATTGACTTGGAGCTTGGTCAATAATATTCTGGGAATGGATATAACGGACATGGACTGGTTTGATTCAAACATTGGTATAGCAGTGGGATCCTTAGGCAACATCATTCGCACAGAGGATGGAGGTCTTACATGGAAGCAAATGGACAACCATGGTCTGACATATAAAAATCTACGAAGCATTGAAATAGTTGATGCCAATCATTCCTATGTTGTTGGTGATAATATGACCGTATTATACAGCAACGACTTGGGCTTGACATGGTCAATTGTCAACCCGACTGGAGTCACAATTGGAGGCAACGAGAGCTTTGTAAAAATTAGAACGACAACCAACAACACTAATTTCAATGACTTGGTTGTTATTAGTCAATTACAATCCAATGGACTCGACTTGTCAAGGATTTATACCTTCGATGCAGGAAGCACGGTATGGACAGAAAGATCTTTCGCCAATCACAACTGGACAAGCATTAGCGCAAATCCCAATCATGATTTTGTTTTAACGGATTCAGAAGGAGGTCTATTTTATTTATCATTTGCAAGCGGAAGTCCTGTTATTGAAACATTACCAGCTTCTTATTGCTTGAACATTCGAGATGCCTATTTTAGTGATAGGACACATGGGGTGATGCTCGCTGGAACTAATGGGTGGGGCTATAAAGTGTTTGAAACATCTGACGGGGGTAAAACCTTTACGGAGGTTGAAGGTGAATTGAATACTCTCAGAAAAATTACTCCCTACAAATTCGATGGTACCGAAAGTAAACACCTAATGCATGGTGGAGTAGAGTCATTGACCAAGTTGATCGGCGGCTCAAATTATGGTCAGTATCCCGTCTACACCGATACGCCTGATGGCACTGTGGTAAATGGAGTCTTCGCAGATTTTGAACCAGGAGTTTCTGAAATTCCCGCGGTTTTCGTCTCAAACACAGCTATGTATTATACTTTAGATGTTGAAAGTGGGGACGCGGAGTGGACGCAATTCCATAACCAAGGAAGCTATGAAGTTATTTGTAATAGAACTGCTAATTTTATAAAAGGATTGGCATTTCAACCGCAGCAGGTTTCAATGCCAGGAAGTCAATCAACTTCCGTAACATCTTTTGCAATTCCAACCGATGGTGTGACAAACGCCACTGTTACCAATCACACTCAATGTGTAGCTGCGGCAATGGCATTGAGTCAAACGGGTAACGTAGCATACACGGTACGCAAAGATGGCACTACATTGAAGTTCAGAGTTTGGAATCTTGGGGTAAACAATGCCACGATAAGCTTACCAGCCGAGATAACGCAAGGCCCAGCATCAGTTCCAGCGAGTGAACTGATCTCAGGTCTAGCCTTCGCCAATGGAAAGCTCGTGCTTACGATGACAACAGGCCAGATTTACTACTTTAATGCAACAGCTACCACTGTTCAATATTTACCGAACCCTAACCAAAAATTCTTCGCGGGTGCATTAAATGATGTAGCGTTCCTTACTGATGCTGTTATATTGGCTGGTAATAAAGGTGATTATTTTCAGGCGACCACAGCGCCTAATCTTGGAACCTTCACAAAGCGTCCAAGTTATATCGGGGATGACATAACTTCCCTTGCTATCAAAGGCAACAAAATCCTTGCTACTACCAAGGGCGCAACATTGTACCAATCACTCCACACAAGCCCTAATCTCTCATTCTCACAAGTCTACTTGAGCGCTGTAGCAGGAGATGAGTTGCTTGAAGTAACAGTGATGGCAAATGAGCTTTACGTGGGGGCTTCGAGTGGAAAAGTATGGAGAGGAACATTTGCAGGAGGGAACAACCCCGCCAACCTTACCTTACTTCAAAACTTAGGAACTAATCAGCCAGTTAATGTCATTTCTTACCGACCCGATGGCGCAAAAACTTACATCGGTGGAAACAATGGATTTTTGAGAATCGCCGTTAACGGTAGTCTTTCAAATGTCAACGCAGTTTATCCCAAACCACTTAATGGTGGTGACTTCACTGAATCAGGCTTTGGTTGCGTTGTAGGTGATAAAGGTATGGCCAGATATACCAACAATGGAGGACTCACATGGAGCGCTGCCGCTCCGGCAATTATGAATCAAGTTGACAATCTTCTTGATGTGGCTATAAATGATAGCGGAACAATGAAGCTTGCCGGAAATGTGGGCTTCTTCGGAAGACTGGAGAATGGGTTGATGCAAAAAGAAAGCACTGGTTCAACAGGTACTTTCAATCATGTAGAGCCAATATTGGGCTCAAACGAGAAATTCATTGTCGGTGGTGTCGTTTCTTCCCAAACCAGGTTCTATTTAAACAATACCCCAACGACTTGGTCGAATGTAACAGCAAGTGTTCAAACTTCTCCCGCAATCACAGGTATATCTTCTATTAAGGCCATGGACCGTGCTGGTCACGTTTCAATCACGGGTATTAATGCGGCCAATACTTCTCAAATTACCGTGGCATGGTTGAATACAAACGCGACTGGATTTAATAATAATAACTTTACTCTCCCGTATGCAAGTGGTGTGAGAGATCATTGCTTCATCGATGATCAGTCGTTTATCGTTTTAGCTGCAAACGGAAATTTGTATAAGAACAAACTTCTATTTGATCTCACCGTCCTCAATGGCCCCTATCAAGGAGCACAACTCGAGGCGGTGAATGGACTTCAATCGTTGAACCTTGTGGGTACAGTGTTTAACAACCAACCTTTGCAAACTAGTTTTGACCTTAAGTGCATCGATTTTAAAAATGCTTATGAAGGATTCGTTGGTGGAAATTATGCTGACGGTTTAAACTCATCTCGACTCATTTTTGACATGAGTGGAGAATTCTCAACTCTGTTCTGGTATGATAAACTTGGAAGAATTGTGGTGAGCCAAAATACCAAACAACAATTCAATCAACAGTATAGTTATACCCTTTATGATGGGCTAGGGCGCGTAATGGAGGCGGGTCAAAAAGATGAGAATGATGAAAACGAACCACAATTCTTGAGCATTTTTGGCACCAGTATCAATGGCCATTACAACACCAAGGCGATTGATGACACCAAACTGAATGATTGGATCAAATCTCCGTCAGGAATAAGAAGACAAGTAACTAGAACACTGTATGACATGCCTGTAGCAGAGGCAGGTGGTATGATAAACTTTGCAATGAACCCGCCTCTGACGCAAACGCATATGAGAAAGCGCGTTTCTGCGGTATTCTATCAAGAAGAGTATGAAGCTGCGATTCGTGATTACGAGACGCCGACTTCAACTGACGAGGATTTTAACTACCAGCATGCCACCTATTACTCCTACGACATTCATGGCAATGTGAAGACCCTTGTTCAGGATCAACCAGCGATGACGATTCAGGAAAACGAACTTGCGTCCATGCGCTTTAAGCGAATGGATTACAAGTACGATTTGATTTCGGGTAATGTGCACGATGTGGCTTATCAAAAAGGTCACGAAGATGCCATGCACCATCATTACCGCTATGATGCCGACAATCGCATTACCGATGTATACACCAGTACAGCGCCTTATCCTCTTGAAGGTTTCTATGACGAAGGCGTGAGTTGGACCGCGGATGCAAGTTATTCCTACTACCAACACGGCCCCCTTGCTAGGGTACAATTGGGAGAACAGCAAGTGCAGGGTCTTGACTATGCCTACACGTTGCAAGGCTGGCTCAAAGGGGTGAACAGTGAAGATTTGCAAGCGCAGAAAGATATGGGAGGCGATGGCAAACAAGCAGGCGTAAACCAATGGGTGGGATCTGACGTGTTTAGCTTCAGCCTTGGATATTACCAAGGCGATTATCAACGCATTGATGGCAACGCTACCGACTGGCAAGGACCTGCTAATGGCGCTTTGATCGCCGAACGACATGATCTGTGGAATGGAAATATCGGACACATGATATCCAATATTGCTGTGGCTACGGGCGTTACCGCGGCACCGACAGACATTACTGGCAAATTGGGAATGAGTTACAAATACGACCAGTTGAATAGAATCATGCAAGCCAAAGGTTCTACTGAAACCGCAGGAGTTTGGACACCAGTGGCCAATGACGCCTATTACAACGCATTTACTTACGATGAGAATGGAAACATTCTCACGCAAAAGAGAAAAGATCACAATGGAGCATTGATCGACGACCTCACCTATCACTACCACAAAATCCGGGGAGTGTTATTGCAAAATAGATTGTACCACGTGGAAGATGCCTCTGGTGCCTTGGGCAGTGGTGGCATTGGAGCCACAACACCCGTGAACCTTGTGGGCGGAAATGTGGACATCAATAATAACAATTACCGCTACTCTGAGATTGGCGAATTGGAAAGTGACGCCTTAGAAGGCATCGAAGAAATTATTTGGAGGGTGGATAGTAAAATCAGTGAAGTAAGATTCGTATCTTCGAGCGGAAAGGATAATTTGAAGTTTGAGTATGACGCGATGGGTAACAGGGTAGCGAAATATGTGATGGATGGACAGACATCGTTTGCGAAGCACGTCACCTATTATGTGAGAGATGCAAGCGGTAATGTGATGGCCGTGTATGAGCACGACCTTGAGACCCCAGAATCCTATCACCTTGCAGAGCGCCATATTTACGGTTCTTCGAGGCTTGGAATGATAACAGAGAAGGTAGAGTTTGAATATGTCTATGGTAATCAACCAACGGAGGAGTTGGTGTCTACTTTACTTATCGAAGAAACCGTCAACTTCGAATTGGAATACACAATTGGTTCTCGCCAATACGAGCTCTCCAACCA
>JBKCOM010000049.1:0-4607 GCA_046309775.1 Flavobacteriales bacterium | reverse complement strand
GTTCGCGCGACTGAATCCATTTCTTTTGAAGAAAAATTAGGATATGTCTGCATTTGAAATTGTAGGTGGAAATAAATTGAAGGGAGAAGTGATCCCACAAGGCGCCAAGAATGAGGCGTTGCAAGTGATTTGTGCTGTATTGCTCACGGCCGAGAAAGTGGATATGAGCAATATTCCCGAAATCATCGACGTGTTGAAGTTGATTGACCTTTTGAAGGATATGGGTGTGAAGGTGGAGAAGTTGGGCAAAGGTCATTACACCTTTCAAGCGGATGCAGTGGATTTGGAGTTTTTGAAAACTGCGGATTATAAAAAGAAAGCTGCTGCTTTGCGCGGCTCCATCATGGTGGTAGGGCCGCTTCTCGCGCGGTACGGCCGTGGATACATTCCAAAGCCTGGTGGTGATAAAATTGGTCGCCGTCGTTTGGACACCCACTTCTTGGGATTTCAATCATTGGGTGCTAAGTTTCACTACGACGCAGGCGATAGCTTTTATAGTGTAGAAGCATCCAACCTCAAGGGCACGTATATGTTGCTAGACGAGGCTTCTGTAACGGGCACTGCGAATATCGTTATGGCTGCATGCATGGCAGAGGGAGTTACTACAATTTACAACGCCGCTTGCGAACCATACTTGCAACAATTGTGTGAAATGATCAATCGCATGGGCGGTAAGATTACGGGTGTTGGTTCGAATCTCTTGCGCATCGAAGGTGTATCGAAATTGGGTGGCTGCACGCATCTCTGTTTGCCCGACATGATCGAAATCGGAAGTTTTATTGGAATGGCGGCAATGACAGGTGGTGAAATCACCATCAAGGATGTTGGCTATGAGCATTTGGGAATTATTCCAGAAGTCTTCCGTAGAATGGGCATTACAGTAGATCGCCGTGGTGATGATATCTTTATTCCATCTCATGATCATTATGAAATAGATACTTTCATCGACGGATCGATCATGACCATCAGTGATGCTCCGTGGCCGGGGTTTACCCCCGATTTGATTTCGATAGCTTTGGTCACCGCCACGCAGGCAAGAGGAAGTGTGCTCATTCACCAGAAAATGTTTGAGAGCCGTTTGTTTTTCGTTGACAAGCTCATCGATATGGGTGCACAAATCATCTTGTGCGATCCGCACAGAGCGACGGTGATTGGCCTCGACAGACAAGCGAGTCTGAAAGGGGTGACCATGACCTCGCCTGATATTCGCGCTGGTGTGAGTCTTTTGATAGCAGCGCTTGGGGCAAAGGGAAAGTCGACCATTTACAACATTGAACAGATAGACCGCGGATACCAAGACATTGAGGCCCGACTTCAAGCTTTGGGAGCGGATATTAAGAGAGTAGGATAATTTGGAATCATGTTTTGGCAAAGTATTTGGCTTGCCGCGACCCGAATAAAAATTGTATTTTTAACCCCAAATAAAAAAACATGAAGAAAGTATTGATTGCAGCGATGATGTGTGTTACGGCCTTGGCTGTTGTGAGTTTTACGCCATCTGACGCGCCCATAGCGGCTGAAAAGGCTGTGGTGAAAAGCAGAGGCTTAGCAGTAGGTACCAACATTGGTGACGTTGCTCCTCAAATAGAAATGGCAGGCTTGGATGGTAAAATGTTAAAACTGAGCAGCCTCAAGGGCAAGCTCGTTCTAATCGACTTCTGGGCGTCTTGGTGTGGTCCTTGCCGCCGCGAAAACCCGAATGTAGTAAGTGCATACCAGAAATATAGCAAGGCCAAATTCAAGACTGCCAAAGGGTTTGACATTTTTTCAGTGTCGCTCGATAACACGGCAGAAGCTTGGAAAGCGGCCATCGAAAAAGATGGTCTCGTTTGGAAAAATCACGTGGGAGACTTGAAGGGTTGGAACAACGCAGCGGCTGCTATCTACGGCGTGCGTAGCATTCCAATGAGCTTTTTGATTGATGAAAAAGGCGTGATTGTGGCAAAAAACCTTCGTGGATTGGAATTGCACAAAAAGATAGATGAGTACGTAAAAAGTCTCTAAGACCTTTGCATATTCAGTAGATTTGCCGCCTCCTTCGGGAGGCGGTTTTTTTTGCTTCTGACAATATGACCATCAAAGCTGCCTTGGCAAAATACTTGACGACCGCGGGCGGAATAATTACAAGAGTTATGAAAAGTGAGGAATTAGAAGAACAGGATAAGCCAGCTACCGAAGCTGCTGCAGAGAATACAGAAGATACAACGGCTGGTCATTCAGAGGCGGCCCAAGCAGAGAACGCAACAGAGACAACGATTGAAGAGGACGAACTCACCAAAGCCAAGCGCGAATTGGCCGCGTGGAAGGACAAGTACATGCGCCTATTTGCGGAATTCGATAATTTTAGGAAGCGCAATGCAAAAGAGCGCATTGAGCTCATCAGCACCGCTGCTGGGGATATCATCAAAGAAATGCTTCCTGTGATCGATGATTTTGATCGTGCCATCAAAGCCAACGAAACATTGGAAGATGTGGCGGTGATCAAGGAAGGGTTCACGCTCATTCATAATAAAATGTATAAAAAGTTAGAGTCGAAAGGATTGAAGCCTATCGACGCTACAGGCAAACCATTTGACACCGATTATCACGAAGCGATTACCAGTATTCCCGCTCCAAGCGAGGATTTGAAGGGTAAGGTAGTAGATGAAGTAGAGAAGGGCTATTTGCTCCACGAAAAAGTATTAAGATTTTCAAAAGTTGTAATTGGTCAATAGACCGCTGACACATGGCAAAAAGAGATTATTACGACGTACTGGGTGTATCCAGAAGTGCCTCGGAGGCTGAGATTAAGAAGGCTTACCGCATGTTGGCTCTGAAATATCACCCTGACAAGAACCCGGGAAATAAAGAGGCAGAGGAGAAGTTCAAAGAGGCCGCGGAGGCTTATGATGTTTTGAGCAGTCCAGAGAAAAAACAGCGATACGATCAATTTGGTCATGCTGGTATGGGCGGCGGCGGCGGATATGGCGGCGGCAATATGAATATGGACGATATCTTCTCACAGTTTGGAGATATCTTCGGTAGTGCATTTGGCGGCGGCTTCGGTGGAGGATTTGGCGGCGGTTCGAGTCAAGGACGTCGAGTAAAAGGCTCCAACCTTCGCATCAAAGTGAAGTTGAATCTCGAGGAGATAGCAGGTGGCACAACGAAAAAAATCAAAGTATTCAAGCTAGTAAATGCCGAGGGAATCAGTTATGATACCTGCGGTACTTGTCGTGGCGCCGGACAAGTGCGCCGTGTGCAGAACACCATCTTAGGTCAGATGCAAACGACGAGCACCTGTCCTACCTGTCATGGAACCGGCAAGACAATCAAGAGCAAGCCAAAAGATAGTGACGAACACGGCCAAAAGCGACAAGAGGAACTTATTGAAATCAAGATACCAGCGGGCGTTGGTGATGGCATGACCTTGAACGTAGCCGGAAAGGGCAACGCAGGACCATTTGGCGGAGTGCCCGGAGACTTGTTGGTACAAATAGAAGAAGAAGAGCATCCATTCCTGAAGCGCGATGGCGTGAATCTATATTATGATCTCTACGTGAATTTTGCGGATGCAGCATTGGGTGCAAATGCAGAAATACCTTTGGTGAAAGGCAAAGCGCAAATCAAATTAGATGCAGGCACACAGAGCGGAAAGATATTGCGATTGAAGGGCAAAGGCTTGCCAGAAGTGAATGGCTACGGCACGGGAGATTTGTTGGTAAACATCAATGTATGGACACCGACGCGCGTATCTGACGAGGAAAAGAAAATCTTAGAAAAGCTCCGCGTCGCCCCCAATTTCCAACCCAGCCCCAGCGGCAAAGACAAGAGCTTCTTCCAAAAGGTGAAGGAGATGTTTGGGTAGGGCGAGGGGCGATGGGCGATGGGCGATGGGATAGGGGATAGGGAATAGGAAGTAGGGAGTAGGGAGTAGGAATAGGGATAAGTAGTCCCTCCGTCCCTCCGTCGCTAAGTCACTAAACTAGTCACTAGTATCTAGTCGTTAGTATCTAAACTAGTCGTTAGTAACTAAAATCTTAGTGCTATCCAACCACTGTTTGCCACTCACCCATTGTGCGGAGTAGAGGCCGGCGGGGAGGTGACTAATATCAAGGGTGATGCTATGAGCCCCTCTCCCTTGGAGAGGGGTTGGGGTGAGGCCAAAGCCAGCCGACCGAGTGTTCGTTCGGTACACCTCGCGGCCTTGTATGTCAAATAAAATGATTTCTCCGTTTTGTAGTAGATCATTCAAGGAACTGCCCTCGGGATTAGTAAATTGAATCGTGACTACATCCGATGCGGGATTGGGAAATGCACTCATGGTATTTTCCAAACCAATCACAATCTCCTCCACATTCACCAGATGACACCCTGGCTCGATGCAGCCGTGTTCGTCTATACGACAAATCCATGAGTCTTCTCGGATACCTTGGCCTTGAACCATTCGGCGTGCCCAACCTGCTGCTACAAAGCCTCCTTCTTCTAATTCTTGTACATCGCCAAATTGGTAGGCATGACCCGTTTGTGAACCATCATTGGGATCGTGTTTCCAATAAGTGCGCATCCATAAACTATCTAAATTTTCATCCAACTTGATGATGTATCCGCGTCTTACAGGAACTGCC
>JBKCOM010000048.1:0-7540 GCA_046309775.1 Flavobacteriales bacterium | reverse complement strand
TGAAAGCGTCGATTTCAAAGTCTACAACCGATACGGACAAGTCGTGCACAGCAACACAGATCCAAATCTCAACTGGAAAGGAACAGCAGACGAAACAGGGGAAATTCTATCTGATGGCGCTTATTACTACGTCATCACTGTCAATACCATCAGACTTTCAGGAATCGTTCCTATTTCCTTCAGTGGAAATATTCAATTAATCGGTGATAAAAAACTTACCAATAACTAAATATGTTTTCAGGAATAATAGAAGCAATAGGCCGTGTAGAAGATATACAAAAAGAAGGTACCAATGTGCACTTCAAGATTTCCAGTCCTTTCACTGAAGAATTAAAGATTGACCAAAGCGTGGCCCACAATGGCGCTTGCCTTACAGTAGTGAAAATAGAAGGCAACATTTACACCGTCACTGCCATCGATGAAACGCTAAAAAAAACCAACTTAGGTGAGCTAACAATTGGAAGCGCTGTCAATTTGGAGCGATGCATTCAACTCGGTGATCGTATTGATGGGCATATGGTACAAGGCCATGTTGACACTACCGCGAAATGCGTCGAAAGTCATGATCGCGACGGCAGCTGGGAGTTCGTGTTTGAATACACTGCCAATCCAGAACATGTAACCGTACCTAAGGGTAGCGTGACTGTGAATGGTGTAAGTCTAACTGTGGTGCGTTCAGAAAGAAACTTTTTCAGTGTAGCCATTATTCCATACACCTACGAGCATACGAACTTTCATACGCTGCGCGTCGGTGATCGGGTGAACATCGAATTCGATATTATCGGTAAATACGTAGCCAGATATATGGCTCTTCATAACGCTTAATTGTTTTCAATTACATTTGTCCTAATATTTCAAATCAATGATTCTTGCACTTCAACTCTTACTGAGTCTATCTATACTGATTATCCTTCACGAAGCAGGACACTTTATTCCCGCTAAACTCTTCAAAACGAGAGTCGAAAAGTTTTACCTTTTTTTCGACCCCTATTTTTCTTTACTTAAAAAGAAAATCGGCGATACTGAATATGGCATTGGCTGGCTTCCGCTTGGGGGATACGTAAAAATCTCGGGCATGATCGACGAGAGCATGGATAAAGAACAAATGGCCCAGCCTGCGAAGCCTTGGGAATTTCGATCCAAACCAGCTTGGCAGCGATTAATAATCATGGTTGGTGGGGTAACGGTAAATGTAATTGTCGGCATTTTCATCTATGCGATGGTCCTTGGTGTTTGGGGAAAGCAAGTGCTGCCACCCGATCACCTCACTTATGGTGTTCATTGCGATAGCTTGATGTATGATTATGGCTTTAGAGATGGAGATAAAATCATTGCTCTCAATGGAGAAAGGCCCAACAGTTTTAATGAAGTAAATAAGCGCCTTCTTTTAGACGATATTTCTACTGTTACAGTCGAACGTTTTGGAAAGCAAATGGACCTTTCATTGCCACAGGAGTTTGGTCAATTGCTTTTGGATAATGGTGTTCGAGCAGCCTTCAGCGAACGTATTCCATGCGTAGTTGATTCTGTGGTGGTGGGCAGCAACGCTGAAATTGCTGGCCTTATTAAAGGTGATTCTATCGTAGGAGTAAACCAAAAATTCTCCCCCTATTTCCAAGACATTCAGCGACAAATTGCCATGAATCCTGGTAAAACCGTATCGCTACACGTGGTGCGTAATGATAGTACTTTGCGCATTCCAGTTGCCGTAAGTGAAAAACGAACCATTGGTTTTCAGCCGCAATCCATTGCAAATTTCTTAGACGTTGATACGCTCCAATACTCCTGGTCTGAAGCGATTCCCGGTGGTTTCAAAGAAGCCTGGGGAACAGTGACAGATTACAGCAGTCAATTAAAGTTTTTGTTTTCCGCCTCAGGAGCTAAGCAAATTGGTGGCTTTGCCACGTTCGCTAAACTATTCCCAAGCGAATGGGACTGGTGGGCTTTTTGGTCGCGTACCGCTTTGATTTCTCTGATCTTGGCCTTCATGAATATCCTGCCCATTCCAGCACTCGACGGTGGACACGTTGTATTTCTCATTTGGGAAATGATCACCGGTAAAGCCGCCAATCAAAAAGTGATTGAATATTCGCAAATGGTCGGAATGGTATTATTATTGGGTTTAATGCTTTACGGAAATGGAATGGATATTTTCCGGGCAATAACTGGCCAATAACAACCCCTATGCGCCTATGACGCGTGTCTCTTGTGCTTTCGCTATTATTCTATCCACACTCGTATGGTGTGCGAAGGCTCAAGATTCATTATTCTACTCAGGCAATTTTCGGTTTTCCAAGAATATGGCTGTCGCGAGTTGTGTGCAGCCTAGCCCAGAGGGTTTCTTGCTTATTGAATCTACACAAGAGAAAAATCCAAAAATTCATGTCGTCGCTTACGATAAGAATGGCAGTCTTGTCAACGAATTCAATCATACACTCACTTGTGATTCAGAATTTGATCTTGCCGTAGACCGCATCATTCCTTATGACTCCACAACGTACATCTTTTTAAGTGGATATGACAAAAAGGAAAAAATGCAACGAGCATATGTTGCAATTCTCCGCGAAAATGGTCGTGTCGTTGAACAGCCAAAACTCATCTTTTCCTCACCCAACGACTTTTCTGGAAACTTACAATTGAGCTTTTCTCCAAATAAAAAAAACTTCGCGCTTTATTTTGAAACGGGCACATTTCGAAAAGCAGAAGTACCTGTTCACTTTAAAATACTAGACTCTGAATTCAATACAATTCGTGATAAGGAATTGTTTCTACCCTACGGCGCTGAGGTAGTCCAAGTGCAGCAATGTCTTGTAGACGACTCGGCAAATGTCTTTTTAGTAAGCGGGAAGAATCCTGTTAAAAACAATGTCCGCGTAATGCGCTCTCAAGGCGGTAGATATCTTGTTTTCTATTATAATTTCAAAGAAAATAAGCTCAAAGAATACGATATAAGCTTAAAGGAAAAACAAGTGGTGGCTGCTCAAGGAGCTATCAACTCAAACAATGAAATGATCGTTGCTGGATACTATTCCAATGATTTTAGTTTTGCCGTAGCCGGCACGTTTGTATTCAAAATTGCGACTGGTGGTGGAGCGTTGAAAAGTGCATCATACATGGCTTTTCCAAAAGATTTTCTGACGCAGATAATCGGGAATAGAGAGACAGAAAGATATCCCGAACTTTCCGATTATTTCTTGGATCACATGATACTCCAACCCAATGGTAGCATCTTGATCATTGGCGAACAATACTCCATTTCTGAGCGCGTAAATATGGACCCAGTGACAGGCCGAACCATTGTCGAAAATCTTCATCATTATGACGACATCATCATTCATAGCCTTGAAGAATCTGGTAAAATAAACTGGTCGGGCTTTATTCCAAAGGCCCAACACACCTCATTAGACAGAGATAAGTGCGGCTATAATTTTTTTATCCAACCTGATAAAATAATATTTTATTTCAACGATCATCCCGACAATTTCAAGGTGCTGCAGCAAAATCCGCGCGCGCGAGTCGATAGCTGGAATGGCTCTAAATCAGCGGTCATCACTGAAGTTAGCTTTGATTTTAGCGGAAAAAACTCAAGGAAAAATTTCATTAGCCACAAAGCCGCAGGTGGAGTGCTTTTACCAGGTCTCAGCAACGAACAGATCCGCGGCAATATCATTCTTGGTCTTTCTCAAAATAAAGATTATAAATTCTGCATATTGAGATAACATTTCTCTGCTACTTTCGCAGTGATGGAAATAATTCTTGTATCCCTTGTTGCTCTAGTAGCCGCGGTACTCACATTCTTCACAGGCTTCGGACTCGGAACATTGCTCACGCCCGCCTTCATGGTCTTTTTTCCCGTTGATATCGCCATCGGTCTCACGGCAGTAGTGCACTTACTGAACAATCTATTCAAATTATTATTGGTAGGAAAGAATGCTGACAAATCTGTACTCCTCAAATTTGGTATCCCTGCTATCATTTTCTCGTTTGCAGGCGCTTATCTTCTCACTTTAATTCCAGAAAGAGAGCCTCTGTTAGTGCACCACTGGTTTGGGGGATACTATCCCGTTTATTCCATCAAATTGATCATCGCTATTTTACTCTTGATATTTTCAATAATGGACATTGCGCCTGCGATGAAAAAAGTAAATATTTCGAGTAAGTTCATCCCCATTGGTGGAGCCTTGAGCGGGTTTTTTGGTGGTCTATCTGGTCATCAGGGAGCGTTGCGCAGCGCGTTTCTCATCAAGAGTGGTCTCACCAAAGAAGCATTTATAGGAACCACCGTCATCCTTAGTTGCTTTGTAGATATCACGCGACTGACGGTGTATGGCTCTAAACTCACTACCGACATCCTAAGCGAAAATATATTATGGATAATAAGCGCCACATTGGCGGCCTTTCTGGGGGCTTATATTGGAAATAAAATCTTCAAAAAAGCTCCTATAAAATTCATAGAAAATATAGTAGCCACGGCACTCATCTGCTATGCAATCGCTATGCTCCTTGGTATTGCCTAGGTGATTCGTTACATTTGTGCAACCATGAAGTACATGATTTATAAGCTACTGCTAGTTGCTCTCTCTTTAGTATCATGCGAAACCATTGTTGCTCAAAGCATCTATTGGAAACAGCGTCAAATTCCCAAAATGCCCGCGCTACAAAGCTATGCTTGGGGCAATATCCTAAATGAATATGTATTTATTGGAGGCCGAAGAGACGGCTTGCATCCAAAACAACCTTGGGTTTCTTTTCACCAAGACCTTCGCAATGACTCTATTTATGTAGTCAATACATCAACAAATACCGTAATCGCCGCGGGGCTCCAATACCTGCCCGTAGAGCTCAAAGAACAATTGTGCAGCTCGAACATGCAGTTTGCTCAAGATGGTGAAAAGCTCACGCTCGTAGGAGGATATGGATATTCAGTAGCCATTGATGATAAAAAAACATTTGACGCACTCATTGTCGTTGATCTACGCAAGGTGATTGCGCAGGTAAAAACGAATAGTGTAGAACCCGGTGCATTTTTTTATTATCAAAATGATCAGTTCGCCGTATGCGGAGGCCAACTGGAAAAACTCAATGATTGGTATTATCTAATCGGCGGACATCGCTTCGATGGTAGCTACAACCCTAAAGGAAATCCAACTTTCGTGCAGACCTACACTGCGGCCATCCGCAAGTTTCGCATATTTAATTCCCCAAAAAAAGAAAAGCCTGAAATAGTTTTTGCGCCCGATATCAAAGATGAACGCATGTTCAGAAGACGCGACTACAACCTCGCGCCAACGCGTTACAAAAATGGAAAAGATGGACTTATGATTTTCTCCGGAGTATTTCAACCTGTCACGGACATGCCTTACAGAAGCGTGGTAGAACTAAATGGAGACCAATACTTGTTGCGTGATAATTTTTATCAATACTTCAATCATTACCACAGCGCTCACCTCGACTTCTACGACAGCGCTACAGATTTGATGCACCACTATTTCATCGGCGGATTATCAGAATATTATATTGAAAAAAATCAACTCAAGCAAGATTCGAATGTCCCATTTACAAGACTTGTGTCACACATCACGCGCAACGAACTTGGAGATCTCCGCGAGTATTACTTGAAGGAAGAGCTTCCCATGTTCATGGGAGCAGGAAGTCATTTTATTCCATCTGAGAATGTGAAGCAATTTGCAAATGGAGTAATCGACCTCGTGTCCACCGTGGGCACTGCCGATAGTGTATTGCTGGGCTATGTCGTAGGAGGCATCACCGCTGATGAACGAAACGTTTTCTGGAACAGCATTGAAGGTGAAAAAAGTAAGGCTCTAAATCAGTGGGTAGAAATCTATTATTCAAAGAATGATAAATCTGAGGTTCTTCACCCACTATCATCAAGCGTTGCCGGACTAGAGTGTTACACCAATAGTGATATGAACGAATTCAATGTGGAATTCACCTTAGACAAAAAAGCCGACGTGGTTATTCAACTTCTTTCTATCAATGAAAAGGGAGAAAAAAACGTGATTGGCTTAAGCGAACTGCCTGCGCTCGAGGCTGGATTTCAAGAATTTCTATTTGAATTTGAAAACAAGCTTCCAGCTGGTGAGTATGAATTCATTTTCACAAGAAATGGAGTAGAGACGCGGATTGCTGTATATATCGGATGAGTAATTATTTGGGCAAATCGATTGAAACGGCAGCGCAAGCAGAAAGCGCGAGAAATAACAATAGGTAAGGTCCCATAGCCCTAAGGATATACAAAACATTAAAAGTCTGACCTATTTGCAGGATTAAGAATGTGTTGTATATTCGCGCCCCAAACCAAAAATGCCTTGGTGGCGGAATTGGTAGACGCGCACGACTCAAAATCGTGTGTCCTAGTGGCATGTGGGTTCGATTCCCACCCGAGGTACTCAAAAAAAAGCCGCCCTTATGGGCGGCTTTTTTAGTGACTAACGACTAGATACTAGTGACTAGTTGAGTGATCTAGTTATCAGTGGTTAGTAACTAACCCGCTAACTCACAAACTAGTCTCTAGTCGTTAGTCTCTAGTATCTAATTTAATATTATCAATCAACCTCACATCACCCACATATGCTGCCACGAGAATAATGGGTTGAAAAGGCTCGCCCCACTCGGGAACCGGAGCAAACGTGCTTTCATCCACGATTTCTAGATATTCCAACTCCAAGCCAGGCACGAGCTCCAACTGCGTGCGGCCATAATCCTCCAGTTCCGACGGTGAAAAATCATCCTTCTTTTCACGCATATCATAAAGCACACGTGAAATGTGTAAAGCCGTTTTGCGCTCTTCTTCATTGAGTCGCATATTGCGCGAACTCATCGCCAGTCCATCATCTTCTCGAAGAGTGGGACAGCCCACTATGTCTATTTGCGGCATTTCTTCTTTGGCAAACCTTCGTATGTGGGCCAATTGCTGAAAATCCTTTTCACCAAAATATGAAATCTCTGGCGTCACGATCTCAAACAAACGCTTCACTACCGTGAGAACCCCATCAAAATGACCTGGTCTGAACTTCCCCTCAAGACTCGACGACAAGATTCCATAATCCCAATGACCTTTATCGGGTGAAGGATAGATTTCCTCTACCGAAGGGGCAAAAAGCATATTACAGCCTGCCGCCTCCAACATTTGAATATCGTGCTCCAGTGTTCGAGGATAGTTTTTGAGGTCTCCCGCATTGTTAAATTGGGTCGGATTGACGAAAATGGAGGCCACTACAAAGCGATTTTCACCCTTTGCGGCCTCAATTAATGAAATATGTCCAGGGTGAAGAGCCCCCATGGTGGGAACAAAAGCAATCGTTTTGCCTGCTGCCTTAGCATCTAAGACACAAGACTTTACATCGCTGACAGTGGTGAGAACTGGTAGTGGCACGGTGTGAAATTAGAAAAAGTTGAGGGGTCAAAGCTAATTGTTTGGATTTATCGAAAAGAATTTTTATATACCTTTGCAAAACGATTTGTGAAATCTCTATTATCTCGTATGAGCAAAACAAGAGTTCTTTTCGTATCACAAGAG
>JBKCOM010000047.1:0-20877 GCA_046309775.1 Flavobacteriales bacterium | reverse complement strand
CGGTGAAGGCGCATTTGTCAACGGAGAAAATTTAACCATTTCAATTAACCATAACCCACTCAACATGAAGATTACAGAACTCGCTTTGCAAGGAAAGCACAATCTCGCTAACAGTATGGCAGCAGGCATGGCCGCACGCATCCTCGACCTCAGAAAAGAAGTCGTGAGAGAAAGTCTTGAAAATTTCGAAAACATTGAGCACCGCCTCGAATTTGTTGCGAAAGTTCACGGCATCACATTCATCAACGACAGTAAGGCGACCAACGTCAACTCTGCGTGGTATGCGCTCGAGAGTATGGACAAGCCCGTTATCTGGGTTGCTGGCGGTACTGACAAAGGCAATGATTATTCAGAACTTTTTGACCTCGTTAAGTCGAAGGTAAAAGCAATCATTTGTCTCACTACAGACAGCTCAAAGATTCGTGCAGCGTTTGGCAGCGTAGTAGATACAATCATTGACACGAATAGCGCTGAACAAGCGGTGCGTGTGGCGTACGATCTCGGACGTGATGGTGATGTAGTATTGCTCTCACCTGCATGCGCGAGCTTCGACTTGTTTGAAAATTATGAAGACCGCGGACGTCAGTTCAAGTCTGCCGTAAGAGGACTTTAATTCATTTTCTTTTCGATGGTGCAGGCTGCTATTAAAAGAGTATTTACCAATTTACAAGGAGATAAAGTAATCTGGATGATTACGTTCTTCCTTGTGATAGTATCCATACTCGCTGTATTCAGCGCCACTACCACCCTTGCCGTAAAAACAGGAGGCTACGGCGTAATGCTTCGTCACCTGCTTTATATGTCAATGGGGATTGGTGCGATGTATTATATCCATCGAAAGAATTTTAAATACTTTTCCAAACTATCTGTGCTTTTCATTTTCGTCGCAATCGGACTACTTGTAGTGACGATGCTCTTCGGATCGAGTTTGAATAGTGCAGAACGTTGGATACGCATTCCCGGATTGGGAATTACATTCCAAACAAGTGATTTCGCCAAAATTGTACTGATAGTGTTCGTGGCGCGTTACCTCAATCTCAAGCGGGATAGTCTCGATGATTTTAATAAAACCATCTTGCCGTTATTGGGTGTAATCGGTCTGATATGCGGACTGATTCTACCATCCAACTTTTCGACAGCTGCCATGCTTGGACTGGTATGTTTCCTCATGATGTATATCGGAGGAGTACCCGGACGACATCTCTTCAAAATCATCGCTCTCGGAGTGGGTCTTATTGCGATGATTATTTTAGTTGGAGAGTTTGCACCGAAGGGCACGCTCAAACGTTATGAGACTTGGAAAAACCGTATATTCAGCAAAGTCGACGCTGATAGCGAAGGGAATTATCAAGCCAATCTTGCCAAGTATGCAATACATGAAGGTGGCATTATTCCAAAAGGACCGGGCACATCCACCACGCGTAATTTTATGCCCCACCCTTATTCCGATATGGTTTATGCATTTATTATTGAAGAATACGGGGCCATCCTCGGAGGCGCGGGACTGCTATTGCTTTATGTCATATTGTTTTTCCGAACCATTCGCTTTGCATCCAAATGTCCCAAACACTTTGGAAGACTTACCGCAATTGGATTGGCGCTATTACTCGTAGTTCAAGCCTTTATAAATATGGGAGTAAGTGTTTCGCTTTTCCCAACTACTGGACAACCGTTGCCACTGATCAGTCTTGGAGGAACAAGTACCGTTTTCACATGCATTACTATTGGAATTATTCTAAGCATCAGTCGCAGTGTATTCAATCCTGAAGCCTTCGCCAATCCTGACGATCAGAAGGCCGAGCTCGAATTGACAGAAGAAGAAGAACAAAGCAGAGCACTCGCTCTATAAAACTTTTCACATGGCTTATCGCATCATTATCTCAGGCGGCGGAACAGGCGGTCACATCTTTCCTGCCATCGCCATTGCAAATGCTATCAAAGCGGCACAACCCGACAGTGAAATATTATTTGTAGGCGCAGAAGGAAGAATGGAAATGGAAAAAGTTCCACAAGCTGGCTACAAAATAATAGGACTTCCCATCATGGGTATTCAGCGAAGATTGACTTTGCAAAATTTAAAAGTGCCTTTTAAAATTGTCGCGAGCATTCTAAAAGCCCGGAAGATTATCCGCGAATTCAAACCCGATATTGCCATCGGTGTGGGCGGCTATGCCAGTGGACCGTTGCTCAAAACGGCCTCCAACATGGGCATTCCCACGATTATACAAGAACAAAATTCCTATCCGGGAATTACCAATAAACTACTTGCGAAAAAGGCCTCGAAGATTTGCGTTGCATACGAAGGACTTGAATCATTTTTCCCAAAGGAAAAAATCATTCTTACCGGAAATCCAGTACGCAAAGAAGTTTGGAATATTCAAAACAAAAAAAATCAAGCACTGGATTTTTTCAAACTAAAAAAAGACCTGCCTGTGGTGTTGGTCGTGGGCGGCAGTCTGGGGGCGCGGACCATCAATCAAGCCATTCATGCTTGTGCCCAATCCATCACAGATCAAGGCATTCAAATCTTGTGGCAAACAGGAAAAAGTTATACTGAAAAAACTCATTCGCAAAACCAGCATATTAGTCAACACATTTTTATAAAGGAAATGGACCTCGCCTATGCCGCAGCAGATATTATCATTTCAAGGGCTGGAGCAATGTCCATCAGTGAGTTGTGCTTGATTGGAAAGCCTACTATTCTCATTCCCTCACCAAATGTATCAGAAGACCATCAGACCAAAAACGCGATGGCATTGGTGAATAAAAACGCAGCGCTGATTGTGAAAGACTCAGAAGCAGTGGAGCAATTGCCCGACGCAATTTTAAGTCTTTTGAAAAATAAAGAACGCCAAGCGCAACTTTCTTCTGAAATTAGCAAGCTCGGCAAAGGCAATGCGGACCAGCAAATAGCAGAGATTGTGTTTGAAGTCATTCAACAAAAAGTATGATGAATTTAAAGGATATCGAAATCGTTTACTTCCTCGGCATCGGAGGAATTGGAATGTCAGCGCTTGCGCGTTATTTCAATCATCATAAAAAATTAGTGATGGGTTACGACCGCACTCCCACGCCGCTCACATCCGAGTTGGAAATGGAAGGCATTTCGATTCATTTCGATGACACCATACTAGAAATTCCTCAAATCATCAAAGTAACACCAAGGGAGAAAATACTCGTCATTTATACCCCAGCCATTCCAGCAGATAGCAATGAAAAGAATTGGTTCATTCAAAATGGTTTTGAATTAAAAAAGCGAAGCGAAGTACTTGGTGCCATCACAGCCGCCTCCAAAACCATCGCCATTGCCGGCACTCACGGAAAGACTACTACCTCAAGCCTTGTGGCTCATCTATTAAAAGCTACAGGGAAAGAGTGTAATGCATTCCTTGGAGGTATCACCGCAAATTATAATACCAATTTGCTGCTTGGAAATTCAGATTCATGGACAGTGGTAGAGGCCGATGAATTTGATCGTTCTTTTCTAACACTGCATCCAGAACTTGCCGTCATCACCTCGATGGACGCTGATCATTTGGATATTTATGGAGATGCTAGTCATGTGACCGAAGGATTTCAATTATTCGCCAACCGCGTCGTAGAAGGCGGAACCATCCTAGTTAAAAAAGGACTTGATATTCAGCAAAATAATTTACAGAAAAATGTGACGCTCTTAAATTACTCGATAACAGAAGAAGCTGATTATTATGGAAAAAACATTAGAGTAGAAAATGGCAGCTACGTTTTTGATTTAGTCACACCTCACGGAGAGTTGTTGGGGCTCACCCTCGGTCAGCCGGGTCGGCATAATATTGAAAATGCCATAGCTGCTTGTGCCATGGCCTTATTGTCAAATGTACAATTAGTGCAACTATCTGAAGCCTTAGCGTCATTTAGAGGTGTGAGAAGAAGGTTTGAAACCATTTTCAAATCTGAAAACATTACATTCATTGATGATTATGCGCATCATCCAACGGAACTCACGGCTGCGATTAAGAGCGCCCGCGAACTTTTTCCCCAGCAAAAAATAATTGGTATTTTCCAACCTCACCTTTTCACAAGAACAAGAGACTTTGCTGGCGATTTCGCGACTGCCTTATCTCTTTTGGATGAAGTCATTCTCTTACCCATCTATCCAGCACGAGAACTCCCCATTGAAGGAGTGGATTCTCAAATGTTGCTTGATCTCATGAAACATGTGAAAAAACGTCTCGTATCGAAGCAGGAATTACTCGATTTGATTGATGAAATTAAAAATGGTGTCATTCTTACTTTAGGAGCTGGAGACATTGATGCACTCGTGCCCCAAATTCACGACATTCTCAAAAAAAGAGTAAAAAACTAGTTCTCAACAACTTCTTTGGTAAAAAAAGAGAACAAAAGTGAAACCCATTGGTATAAACTGCGTAGTATCGGGTATGTCTTTACAATACCAGTAAAAATGCGCATATACCTCTCTTTAATATTTACCTCGCTCACATTTCTGAGCTTGACGACGCACGCGCAAACCCTCGAAGCAATTGTAGGTTCTGAAAATAACTTTAACGATCGTGTCTATGCCATTGCTGTAAATGAAGAAGAACAATGTACCTATGTAGCTGGAAGTTTTCAATCGACACAGGGCGAAGCTTTCAATCCAGCGAATTTTTTTAATGTCAGCAATCTTAGCTCGTTTATCAATCAGCCCGCAGGTGATATAGCTATGACGGGCCAGGGAAACGATGATTTCTTTGTTGCCAAAATTGGATTCGATGGAATCATCGATTGGTTCATTACTGGAGGAGGACCGCAGGATGACGCCATCATGGATCTTGTTATTGGCTCAGACGGCAATATTTATATGACTGGTTATATATCGTTTCCATCCGTTATCTTTTATGAATCAGGTGTATCAGTCGCCGATTTTGTTTCATATGGCGATAAACTGAATGCCGTAGTAATATCTATTGACCATGACGGAGGGTGGCGCTGGGATCGACGGATTGGTTCTGACGAAGATAATGCCGGTCTAGAAATCACCGATAATGGTCAGGCTATTGGAGTCTCAGGTGTGTTTCATAATGAACACACCCCAGACGATGATGATGAAACAACAGAGGATTTCAAAATTTTTGGATTAAATGGCCCATGCCCAGATGACTTTTCTGGTGGTTACATCGCCCAATTGACTTATCAAGGAGATTGTGAGTGGTTCAGAGCATACACCAGCCCTGGATTTTCTTATGATTTAGATGACCCTCATTTGATTGGTGCCTCCATTGACAGTGATACAGAAGGTTATCATCTTGCTACTATCCTGTCTGGAGATTCATACAACAGCTATACATCACAAATACTTTGTAATGTTCCAAGCACTACCCTGTCCTCTGGGTTGAATATTGCTCAATTCAATGTCAATTTTGATGGAACTTTGAATTGGTCAAGAACAGAACTTCTGCCATCAGGTGTCAATATCCTCTCAGGGCCTTTCGTGAGTGCATCTTGCGGAGATGTATACCTCACCGCAACACTGTCTACGGCCCTTGCATCGCCTCAGACCCTATCAAGTAATTTAAACACTCTACAACCTGGATCCAATCCTACAATTTTATTACACCGAAGAGCTGTCTCAAGCGGCCTTACTGGTTTAATTAGTCTATTTCCTTCTATAAATGATATCGACGACACCTATGTAACATCCATCGAGAGCGATATTCAATTTCGTGTGTACCTTGCTGGAGCTACAGGTGGTCAAATCATATTCGATGCTTCCAATGAAACGGCGAACGTTAATTCAACTGGAAGTTCTAAAAATGCATGGGTAAAGGTGATGACCGGTAATACGGAGCACATTTGGAACTCTACCCTAGATGGTAATCAAAGCGAAGAGTATACAGACCTTTTTGTTCGTTTCCCTGATAAGCTTTATTTCTCAGGATTTAGTAACTCTCAAAGTGGTATACAACTTCCTCCACTCAGCGGAAGCCATCTAAGCAGTATATTTGGAAAATATTCTCAAAGCGCTACTACAGGACTAGCAGAGTTTGATATTCTCTGTCCACCAAGCGTTACATTGAATAGCAATTCGGAATGTGGTCTTGTCGATTACGCTATTCCAGAAGTCCAAATAATCAATCCTTGTTTAGTGCAATTCCGCGAGAATAATGCACCACTTGTGTTTCCTTTCGGAACTACAGATGTGATGGTTCAAGCGATGGGTTTTAACGGAACATCCCAGCAATGCTCACTTCAGGTAATTGTTCAAGATGTTTCTTTAGAAAATTCTATACAATGTCTAAGCGAAATCACCGTGAATACTGATGAAAACGCTTGCTCTGCCGTTGTTTCAATTCCATCCCCTGTTATCACAGGTTCATGCACTCCACCAACCATTACCAATAATTTTAACAACTCAGCATCAATTACAGAAGGTACCTTCCCTGTTGGTACTACCACCGTTCGCTGGATGGTAATGTTTGAGGATGGAGAGGTGCAAATGTGCAACACTAAAGTGAATGTGCATGATATTACACCTCCAACCATGGTTTGTAACAACATTCCAGCACCTCTAACAACCGAGGGCACAATCAACATATCCGTGGCCCAAATCGATGGAGGCTCATTTGACGCGTGTAATATTGTAGAAACTACCATAAGTAAAGACGAGTTTGATTGTTCTAACATTGGCGCCAATCAAGTAATGTTGACGGCTATAGATGCTAATGGAAACAGTAACACTTGCCTTGCAACTATTACAGTTGTTGACCAAATTATGCCAACCGCACAATGCAACGACATAGAAATAGAACTTACAAATGACGGCACTATTAGCATCAGTCCAGATCAAATTAATAATGGCTCATTTGATAACTGTTCTATCGCTAGTATAGAATTATCACAATCTGTATTCAATTGTTCTAATCTTGGAGAAAACAATATTACACTCACAGTTACCGATGCCAGCGGACTTCAAAGCACTTGTCCAAGTGTCGTGACTATTCAAGATCTAGGAAACCCTCCTTCAGTGAATGCAGGAGCGGATATAAATACTTGTGCCAATGTATCAGATATCAATCTTGACCCTATTCTTGGCGAAGGCGTGATATCTGTCGAATGGTCTGGAGGAGCGGGTAACTTTGCAAATGGACTTAATACCGCGAATAATACTTACACTCCCACTTCTTCTGAAATTCAATCGGGAAGTCTAACACTAACGATTACGGCGTTTGGCAACTCGGTTTGTGGAAGTGTGAGTGATGAGATTATCATCAATTTTATTCAAGCCCCTACTGTTTTTGCAGGTGCCGACCAACAAGTTTGTAGTGAGCAAGTCGCAGTTCTAAATGGAGCCACTGCCACCAATCAAACTTCGATTCAATGGACTGGAGGTTCGGGGACGTTCAGTCCTTCTGCCAATATTCTTCAGCCCAACTATACTCCGTCCATTCAAGAATTCGAAGCAGGAAGTATTACCTTAACAATCACGGTAGAAGGATCTGTCGGATGTGAGCCTGTAAGCGATCAAATATTGTTAGAGCTCTCAAAAAAGCCTGAAGCAAACGCAGGACTAGATAATTCTTTTTGCGGGAATATCGGAAATCTGAATGCAGCTACCCCGGCATTTGGTGTAGGCACGTGGACCAGTCCATCAACAGTTACGTTCGCTCCAAACTCTAATGCTCCCGATGCACAAGTGACGTCCTCTATTTTTGGCTCTTTGACTTTCGTTTGGACTGTGGTAAATAACTTCTGTACGGATGCTGATGCTGTTATTATCACCTTCTTCGAAGCACCAGTGTTAGCTGAGGCTGGCGCAGATCAGACCATCTCCTATTTAGGCGAGACCACAATAAGTGCAACTATACCGGAGGTAGGGACTGGTTCATGGAGTACCAATAGCCCTAATGTAATTTTTGGAGACTCAAATGCAGCCACTACATCCGTAAGTGCTCTGCAACCAGGTCCGAATACTTTCTTCTGGACCATTACCAACGGGCCTTGTCAAGCTGTACAAGATACTGTTGTAATCAATGTTGATGGATTAATAATACCAACAGGCTTTTCACCGAATGGCGACAATATCAATGACACCTTTGAGATCAGAGGTATCGGTTTTAATGAAGCCATTTCAATAAAAGTTCTCAATCGCTGGGGCGAAGAGGTATTTGCCAGCGATGACTATAAAAACGATTGGAACGGGATATCTAAATCAGGTAGCGAACTTCCTAATGACACCTATTACTGCGTAATCGAATCACCATTATTAGAAAAAACACACACAGGATACATTATCATCAATAGATAGCGTATTTGCTCCACCCTATGCAAAAACTGCTCATCATACTTGCGTTCCTACTTGGAACCATCGCATGTACGGCGCAACATCAGCCCCTGTATAGTCATTACATGCTCAATGGTTTGGTAGTAAATCCTGCTTATACCGGAAGTCGTGGTGTCTTTACTGCAAACGCGATGCATCGTCGTCAATGGGCTTCATTTGAAGGGGCACCTGTTTCACAAGTAATGTCCATTCACGGACCTTCAAAGCGTGAGCACCTCGCATTTGGTGTGTTAGTGGCCAATGATAGACATGGTGTCACAGCGAATACCTCACTTTCCTTTAGCATTGCTTACCGCATGAAGGTGGGAGCTAAAAAATCACTCGCCTTTGCAATAAGCGGTGGACCACAATTCACCACTGTCAAATTCACAGATGTCGTGACGGTTGACCCCAATGATCCATCATTTAGCAACAATCTCAGATCGCGAATTCTTCCAGATATTGGAACAGGAATATACTACAGTGCCCCAAGAATGTTTGCTGGAATTGCTATTCCAGGTTTCTTCAAACGCACGTACAACGTGGCAGACGAAAGTGCACAGGCGTCCATCGACCCCGATAACATTAACCTTATCATGCACGCAGGGTATATCTTCGGAATCAATGAGAACATAGACATTAAAACAAGCGCCCTTTTCAGATATATCAATTATAACAGTCGCACGATTGACTTAAACGCTGTGTTTCAATACAAGGAGCATATAGGAGCTGGTCTATCATGGCGCCTCGATAATTCACTTGTAGCGCTGCTCGAATATCAAATCAACAAACAATTTAAAATCGGATACGCTTTCGACTACGGCACAGGTGCGCTGCGCTCATTCAATGCGGGTTCGCATGAAATCAATTTACAATACGAGTTTGGCTTTAAAGTAAAATCATTCAATCCAAGAGAAATATTTTGAGAAACCTGCTCTTCATACTACTGTTGACCTTGCTTTCGGCTATTACGAAAGCCCAGCCGCTCTATGAAGTGCTGCCTATCAATGATATCAATACCACTTATAGAGAATATGGCGTGAAGCCTTATAAAGATGGAATTATTTTCTGTTCCAACAGAAAAACTCAATCTCTAATTTCCTATGTGAATGAAACTACTTTAGAACCAATCACCCAACTGTATTATTCTGAAAAGAGAAACAATGGATTCAAAATACCTATGCGTTTTGTAATTCCAACATTAAAAATTACAGATGAGGGTCCTTTTGAATTTCTTAATGACAAAGAAATTTACTTCACACGAAGTTACATTGGAGATGATGGGCCAGTTCTTGGAATCTTTTACAGCAGACTAGTTAACGGGGAGTGGACAGAACCTATATCGTTTATTCATAATCTCCCTTCTTGCAATGTAGCATATCCCAGCATTTCGCCTGATGGAAATCGTATGTACTTTAGTGCAGCGTACCCTGGAGGATTTGGTAAATCTGATATTTACTACGTAGATAAAATAGATGGAGGATGGTCTAAGCCTGTCAATGCTGGTAGCATTATTAACAGCGCATATAGTGAACTATTCCCTACGGTTCATTCGGACGGCTCAATCAGCTTTAGCTCCAATCGCCCGGATGTTTTAAAAGGCTTAAATTTATTTAGAAGTCTAAGGGATTCTATTGATTTTTCACCTCCTACTCTACTGCCTGAGCCTATCAATTCGCAAGCTGATGACTTCTCATTTCATCTATCGGCCTCTGAAGAACAAGGATTCGTTTCATCTAATAGATCAGGAAACGATGATGTTTTTGAAGTAAAAATGACCCGTCCATACTTTGAAGAAATTAAAATACAAGAAAAGAACTCCTATTGTTATCACTTCTTCGACGAAACAGAATATCAAGTTGATTCACTTCCGCTAAGGTATGAGTGGGAATTTGAGGACGGCACTAAGATTCGCGCTGCAGAAGCTGATTACTGTTTTGCCACTCCTGGGAACTACACCGTGAAGCTCAACATCATTGATACCCTCACCAATGACTTATTCTTTTCACAAGGAGAATTTGTAGTTGAGGTTTTGGATATTGAACAACCTTATATAGAATGCCCCGACACTATTGAAACTGGAAGCGCGGTAAAGCTGCACGGCCGAAATTCTTATTTGCCTGGTTTCGATATTGGCACCTATCATTGGTTCATCGAAAACAATTATCTAAAGGGTGAAGAGATCACTTACACGTTCCCAAAAGATGGTCCTTACAAAATTGTTATGGGTTTGCGCAGTCTACCTGATAGTTTAGGTCTTGTATCCCAAAAGGCAGTTGAAAAAACCGTTATAGCAATCACAGGATATGAAGAAAAACCTGAGATATTCCAATCGATTGCGTCTTCTCCGAGTGTTCAAACCAATGACATTTATGAATACATCCCGGATAGCTTGAAATTCAACAGCGCACTACCAGAAGAAACAATTTTCAGGGTGGAGATTTTGAAATCCCAAGAAAGAGTATCAGAGCTGGATACAGTTTTTGATAATATGCGAGGCCTCTATCCATTGTTCGAATCATATATTCAAAAAGACAGCTTATATAGTTACGCGGCTGGAGAATCTGAAAATTTAGAAGATACTTATTCAATATTCAAAGACTTAAAAGATAAACACTATGAAAATGCAGAAGTGAAGGCTTACCGTCCGAAGAGTGTCTTAAACTTGGACAGTTTGGACAACATTAGTGAGGAAGATTTGCGAAAGGCAGTGCTGAGAACTGGCAATGTTTTCTTCCCTAAAAATGAATACACACTGCAAGCGGGATCAGAATTAGTCTTGGATAAAGTAATTCGATTAATGAAAAAATACCCATCTTTACTCATTCAAATTAGTGCACATACAGACGACTCGGGAACTTTGGAACACAATTTGAAATTATCCGAACGTCGCGCCAATTCCGTATTGAACTATTTCATTCAAAATGGAATACCTAAAGAGCGATTAAAGAGTGTAGGTTTCGGAACTCAAAAGCCTATTGCCGATAATAGTACGGAAGAGGGAAAGCGACAAAACCGACGTGTAGAATTTGAGACCATAGATAATACAAATTAGTGACTTCATGAAAACGATCATCTCGGCCCTATTATGCTTATTTGTTTTTTCATCAGTAGCGCAGCAAGTGCCAGCAGCTGAAGAAAACATTCCATTTTTAGTCACCTTCGGCAAAGAAAGTGCGCCAGGGTGGGGAGATGATGATTATTGTCAAACTTTCTTTTTTGTAATACCAGAAAATACCACCAATCCAATTTTCCTTAGAGTCTTCGATCCAAACGTGGGGGGAGCCAATGATGAAATAAGAGGGAGTTGGAATACTAAAACTCGTTTCTCCGTTTTTGGTGGTGTAGGTGCAATAACTAACAACGACGCTAAAGGTGTTGACCCAATTGGTAATTTCAAAAGCGGCACCCAGCTCGCAACCAAGGTTTTCGATCAAGAAAAATACGACAATGAATGGTATACCTTCGGCCCATTCTTCCCTAAAGAAGGAGAGCTAGACCGTCAATTTGGGGGCTACGTTTTCAAAGTAATTTGTGAAGGTATTTCTGGTGATGATGGAAACCTTTACCGCTACTTCCTCAGCAGTGATGGAAATAAAAACATGCCCATCGATGGTGGCAATGCATTTACATATGAATATACGTTTAGGATGCATGATGACCCCAAACAAGTATCACATATCTATCCCTATGTCGACAGCAAAGTGACCAGCATCAAGCAAACCAATTTTGACTGGGACAATGATGGCATTATCAAAATCATTTCTAAAGCCAAACCAGGTGTTGAAATCAAGACTTCAGGCGAAAATGAATGGAGCAATAGCGAGCACAAGATTGTAAAAGATGAGTTAAACTCCTCTCTAGATTTTCAATTTATTAAAAGCAAAAATACCATTGCCCGTAATAACGTCGTCATTTCCATTCGAAATCAATACGGCGAATTACTCCCATTTTACGCGGTTCCAATTGGTGGTATTCCCAAATACAAATCAAAAATCAACGCAACAAATAGAAGGTAAAAAAAAGGCTGTCATTTCTGACAGCCTTTTTTTATTAATTAACCCTAAATCAAATAATCAATCATCTTCTGTTTCCAGAAAATCTCTTACTTTCTGCAAGAAGTTGAAACCTCTGCTCTTCGGTTTTGGAGCCTTTTCGATTTTCTCCTCTTGCTCGACTGAATCTTGTGCAGCGCTAATCGTGGGAATCTCCTCCTTCGGAGTTTCTTCTACCACGGTACGCTTTCCATTTTTTTCCAAATCTTCAATACCCATGATTACTAAGCCAACGCCAGTGCTCATTGAAGGTTGAAGCATATCTTCAGATGGAGCTTTTGAAACGTGTTCATTTGGGAAACCTATGCGGCAGGTAAGTCCTGTCACATATTCTACCAGTTGCTTCATGTGTTTCAATTGTGCGCCACCACCAGTGATCACGATACCACCAATCAATTGCTTTTCAAATCCACTGCTGCGAATTTCATAATGCACATGTTCTAATATCTCTGTCATACGTGCCTCAATAATGTGGGCGAGGTTGCGTACACTGATTTCTTTTGGATCACGGCCCTTCAATCCCGGTATCACCACGATGTCCGTGTCTTTGTTTTCTACCGCCAATGCACTACCAAATTTCACTTTCAATTGTTCGGCCTGATTGCGCATGATCGTGCAGCCTTGCTTGATGTCTTCAGTAATAATATTTCCACCGAAAGGAATCACTGCGGTATGACGAATGATACCATCTTGGAAAATCGCAACGTCTGTTGTACCGCCTCCGATATCCACCAATGCAATACCGGCCTCTTTTTCCTCTTCCGTTAGAGCAGCCGCGCTGCTTGCAAGCGGTTCGAGGGTAAGATCAGCGACATTGAGTCCAGCTTTTGTAACGCACTTATAGATATTGCGAATTGCACCCATTTGACCAGTGATGATATGGAAATTCGCCTGCATACGCGAACCACACATGCCTATTGGATCTTTGATGCCACCTTCAGAATCAACGGTAAACTCTTGTGGTAGCACATGGATAATTTCTTCGCCTGGAAGCATCGTCATGTTTTCCATGTTTTCAATCATAGCATCCACATCGCTTTGCTCTATTTCGTCCTCTGGATTGCGACGGGTGCGAGTATCCTCGATTTGCAAGCTCTTAATGTGTTGACCAGCAATACCCACATTTACGAGTTCGATATTGACACCGCTCTTCTCGGAAGCTTCGGCTACTGCAGCCTTAATGCTTGCAACAGTTTTCTCAATGTTAGCCACTACTCCGCGGCTTACACCAATGCTTTCGCTTTTTCCAATCCCGAGAATTTCTATCTTTCCATTCTCTGTGCGGCGCCCCACCAAGCAGGCAATTTTTGTGGTTCCAATGTCTAAGCCAACGATGATATCTGAATTCATGTGGTAGTGTTTATCTATTGTTCTGGTTTCTATTTTCTTTCACAAACTACTTGACCTCTATACTCTAAATGAATGCTGTGAAAGGCATTCAAATCATGCGTATTCAATGCGCTCGCATAAAACGTCTGTAGTTTTTTAAATTTTTCTTCCAATCGATTCGCATTGCCGAGGTAAATCTTATGATCACCAACGCGCGGTATGAGAATAAGATTGCGTGAGCCATCCACATAAATGTGGTCTACAAGTGCTTTTGCAAATTCACTTTGTTGGATATGCAAGGTGAGAAAGTACATATCATCCAAAAGTGATTTGCTCGCCCAAGCAGCGTTTTCCTTCTTTTCTAATAGCGACTGCTGGATTACAGGCTCATTAATTTCACCTACAAAGACGGGTAGCTTCATTGCTGAACCGGCCGTAACAGGCATCATGAAGCCACTTTTATCGATGTAAAAACTTGATCCATCAGCATTGAAAACTCTCGCAATTGGTTCGCGCTGTTTTACTTTCACCACTACACGACCATCCACGGTGGTAAATACGTCTGCAGCAGCAACGGATGGATTAGCCGCTATTCGGTCATGGATTTTTTGGATTGGTATGGATTTGATTTTCTTTCCCACCACACTATCTCCTTTGGCATTGACAAGCGCCATGATGTCTTGCTGTGCTATGAAGAATTTACCCTCGATGGGTTCGATTTCTACTTCTACCTTCCAACAAGATTCTGCACTTTGTTCTTTCCCTGCGAATGCCAATAGGGTAATCAACGCTCCGCCAAATAGCACGGCAAGACCGTTGATAAGAAGCTTTTTCCAACGCTTTTTCTTCTTTTTTGGAGAAGCAACAGGCGTCTCTTCTGGAGTCGATATCGGCTCCAAAGGCTCGTCAGATGCGGTATTTCGAAAGTGGTTGCTCACGCAGGATTGGCAATACGGAATGGTCCCTATTTAATCCTACTAAGAACAAGATTTTTACAACCTATTATAAAAGAAATCTGGAGAACTTATTCAATATCGATTGTCAGTAAACCTGTTAATTACTTCACTCGATTCTTCAAATCATCGATTCCAGTCTTGCGGTCGCGTCCTTTCATCTGGGTATTACCTAGATTTACACTTAGGTTGACCCTAAAAATTCGTGATTCCCAACCACCACTGGCATCCATATACAATCCAGCAAAGTCGGAAATACCACGCCATTTTGATGCCCAGAAAATATCGCCGTAGGTCGCCCTCAGGGTGGCGCGTTCATTCATAAACACATATTTCATCCCTAAATCCAAACTCCACATGGGTTCGTTTACAAAAGTTCCACCCCAAATGCCCGGTCCTGAGTACCAGCCACTCACTTCGAAGCCGATAGCTTTATTTATAGTGAAGGTGTTTTGTAAATAAAAACTGTAGGAATTCGCTCTAAGATTGATCGTTCGAGCTTCCGAAAAGTTTGCTCTATTGTGAAGATGCGTAAAGTTGGCATTCAAATATCCATTCCACCATTTATTGATTGGGATTGGTGAACCCAAATTAAACGAGAAGTACTCTTGAAAACCCAAATTTTGCGGGCTGATAAATGAACGCTCCACTTCCGTGGTATCTGTGATTTCCGTAAAAAAGTCTTGTGTGCGCCCATAGCCGATGGAAGTATTCACCATATACATAAAGGTGTGTGTCAACTCCAAACTATGCGTCATTTGTGGGCGAAGATTCACATTGCCTTTGCTGTAGCTAAGTTCATCGATGCGGTATTCAAAAGGGTTTAAATCTTGATAACTAGGCCTATCAATTCTTCGGCTATAAGTAAGATTCAAGGTGTTTTTCCCATTCACTTCATAAGTCAAAGCCGCGCTCGGGAAGAAGTTGATATAATTGCGATCAATATTCTCATACTGTTCGGTAGTAGTAACAATAAGTTCTCCTTGGCTTACCGTATGCTCCGCACGCAAGCCCAGTTGAATCGAAAGCTTCTTGATTTGTCGGTTGTAGTTGATGTACCCTGCATTGATATTTTCCTTGTATGCAAATGTGTTTGTTCGTGTGCTATCCACGAAGTCTACCCCATTTATTACATTAAAAAAATCGAGATCATTATCTGTTTCCACTAAGGAGAGTTTGAAACCCGCGCCCAATTTGCCTTTCAAGAATGGCTGCTCGTAATCTGCCTTTACCGTCCCCAATCTTATGACAGTGGAAGTATTGTTTTTGAAGTTGTTTTCATAAAGAATAAAGCTCTCCGCTGGATTGTAGTATTTATTTGGTTGATAGCTATCGCTCCAGTGGTCGAAATAGCCATAATCAAAATCCACCACCAAGTCGTGTCCGAGGGTATCCTTAAAGTGGTAATTGAGGTTGGCATTGAGATTATCTCTTCGGCCATCATTCAAGCTTTGTGCGATGAGCACGCGATCGAATCCAGAAGGGTCTGTGATATCGGTGCGTGTATTTCCATTCCAAATATTTTCTCCCAAGTTGCCGGTGAGCATGACACCTACCGTGTGTTTGGGATTGATAAAATAGTCTGCGCCCGTTTTGAAATTATGACCCAAACCATCTCCGATGGTTGTAGTGCTTTGATCGAACGTAATTCCATTTTGTGCGCGATAAAAATCCTGGAAGCTCCAATTCTTTCCCCAGTTGTTGCCGTACATACCATAAAGATTCCATTTTTCGGTGCGGCGGTTGAGGGTGAGGTTGGTGTTGTATTTTCCATACTTCTGAACGCCGTACCCCAACGATAGCGTTCCGTTCGTTCCGAGGTTTTTGTTCTTTTTCAATTTAATATTAATAATACCTGCATTACCTGCAGCATCAAACTTCGCACTTGGATTGGTAATGATTTCGATGGATTCAATATTCGAGCTTTGCATATTTTTAAGCATGTCTGTGAGCGCGTCACCATCGAGAGGAGTGAGCTTTCCATCGATGTAGATGACAATACCACCTCTTCCCTTGACCATTATATTTTCATTGTTGTCGACGGTCACACCAGGTGCTTTGCGCAACACCTCCAACGCATTGAGACCCGCGGCATTGGTGGTGCCCTCTACATTGAATATAGTCTTATCTGCTTTTATTTCAACCAGTGGTTTCACATATACTACCTCCACCGCTTTCAAATCCTGACCATTTGAAGACATTACCACTTCAGGGAGATCAAATTTTTGTCCCTCTTTATATTCGAATACAGGTGAAGCCACATCTGGAAGCCCTACTTGTCTGAACAAAATAAAGTAGTTTCCAGAAGGAATGGACTCGATTGTAAACTTACCAGAAGCATCGGTAACGGCAGCTTTTACCATGACCGAATCACTCGCATTTTGAAGAATAACATTTACAAATTCAAGCGGCTGTTTTTGATCATCAATCACAAGACCTGTTATAGCACTTTGAGAATAAGCGCACAATGAGATGAGCCCCAAAATAGCGGACAACAACACTTTCATAAACAACAATTTTGTGCAAAGAAGACGACATATAAATAATAACGCTGCATGAAAATGATGAACGGTAATTCAATTAACATTCATTAGGAAGCCTTTAACAGGCTTTTAGCACATAGTCTTGTGCGTACATTATATTTTTGTCATGTCTTTTTAAACATAATAGAAAGACGATGGTTTTTCATAGTGGTATTAAGATTCCTCCCCCTAAGGATCTAGTCAAGGGGAAGGTTTTGGTTAAAGGTTTAGTGACATGAGGCTCCAAACGTGGAGCCTCTTGTTTTTTATTCGAATTTTTCGAATTCGTAAATTTCGCATTTCGGGTCAAATGCAATCAATAAGATTCATTTTTGGGTCACCTTTACTAATTAACCAAAATAAATTTTATGCATTACCCTCAAATCAAAAATCTTCGTTTGATTAAGGACTTCAAACAAGAGTATGTCGCCACCTTTCTCGGCATGAGCCAGCCGGAATACAGCAGATTAGAATCAGGAGGTCGAACGGCAAAAGCTCAAGAATTACAAAAACTCGCTCAACTTTACGGAGTCAGGATAGACCAAATCATGCAGCACGACATGCACATTGAGTTATCCACAGTTTCCAGCAAGCCTTTTCGTCGCAATGATGCGGTGCCACGCGACATTGTGGACCGATTGCTCGAAAACAATGACGAATTGTTGAAAAGCCTTTTGGAACATCAAACCAAATCTGAACGTATTATTGAACGACTAATGGGTTTTCTTGACAGAAAATCTGCTAGCGAGTCCCTATACAAGGACTTCCCGCTATCTGGACCGGTAAACGAATAATCAATTTCTGGCTGGATAACGTAACCCAACAACAAATTCTACGTTTTAACCATAAAACGCATTCATTATGACTATGCATTATTCACCCGGCCAACATGAGCCGGAGATTGACCAGATGCCGAAGGTTTTGTATTTGGACGACGATCAGGCAAATCTGGACGCATTTCTTGCGAATTTTAGGCAGAACTTTGAAGTTTTCACCGCCTCCAATCCTGTTGAGGCGTACAATATGATCGATAGTGAAAAAATTCACATCGCCATCACTGACCACAACATGCCAAGCATGAGCGGTGTGGAATTTCTCGAGAGCATATCCAGAGACTTTCCATTCGTGCAGCGTATCCTACTCACCGGTTACACAGACTTGATTCCCGTAGTCGAGGCTGTAAACAAGGGTAAGGTCTTCCGTATTCTCACCAAACCTTTTAATAACAAGGAGATCCTTTCGATGGTAAATGAGGCTTGGGAGAACTGTAAAGACGTGATTGAGAAGGAAAGACAAATACAGATGCTGACACGTCAAAATCAACAATTCGAATTCATTCTCAGACAACGATTATTGTCCTAATAAGACAAGACAAACAACAACAACTAGACTTAAATCCCTTTCCTAACGGAAGGGGATTTTGTTTTTTACACCACCATAAGATTACACCCGCGTACTTCAGCATGATCGAAGCGCCCTAGTACCTCAAAACGTCCGTCTGACTGTATGTTACTGAGGTCCTGAGTAGCAATAAAAGCACAAGAATCTTCATTGGCAAGATCAATGATGTTCAGTGCGCCCGATCCCGCGGTGGATACATTAAACGGATCGGTCACTTCTCGTGCGGCAACCTTCATCCAAGGTGGACACTCAAATATTCCATTTCCCTTAGAATAGGCCTGACTCATTAATTCAGTCATACCATATTCGCTGTGAATCACATTTACTTCAAAGCACTTTTTGAGCTCGGTGTGTACTTCATCTCGCGTCATCTCCTCTCTCCTGCCCTTCATACCGCCTGTCTCCATCACTACCAAATCAGGAACTCTAACCTCGAATTGATCAGCAAAATCCAACAAAGCGTAGGTCACCCCTATCAATAAAATCTTTTGTTTCGCTTCTCTCGAGCGATTCAAAACACTAAAGAGATCTTGATGATTGTGTAGAAAAAAACCACTGTGCTCCGAATGGGAGCGCTTGATAAAGTGATCGGCCATGTACACCAGAGATGAGCCGCTCCGTTCGAGGTAACTGGGCAGTAAAGCCAGTACCGTCCATTCCTCAGGCTTTCCATAGAAATATTCAAAGCCTTTGCAAAAAGACTCTTCATAGATTGAAAGATCCTTCACGTAATGCTTGGAAGTTGTTTGTCCAGTGGTACCGCTGGAGGTAAAGATGGCTTGCTCTTCGAAATCGCCAGTAGTGACGCGATGAGACTTAAAAAATTCAATAGGTAAAAAAGGGATTTCAGACCAATGCTGAATCGGCTTGTCATGCTGTCGAATCAGGCGCAGGTATTGATTGTAGATATCGCAGGAATCTTTTTGTTTGCGAAATAATTCGATAGCACGGGAGTTAAATTCCGCATCCGATTGTATTTGGGAAAATTTGCTCATTACACTTTCTGAGTGCAAAGGAATTCGATAACTTTGAACAAATGAAAAAGAACTTCATCTTTTTAAGTCTAATTGCTGTTTTGGCCATTAGCTGTATGCAGGAAAATAATTTCCCTGAAACACCCGCAATTAAGTTCAATCAAATCATCAATAAAACCGACTCAATCGAATTATGGATTGATTTTACCGATGGCGACGGCGACTTTGGATTAGAACAAGGCGACACCACAGGCTCCTTTGATGACTGCTTGCGTCAATACAATTTGTATTTGATTTATCAAGAAAAGCAAAATGGGGTTTGGGTCGACAATGGTGTGGCCGAGCCCGGCATATTGGATCCATGCGTGAATGAAGACGCCGTGCCCTTTTATTACCGCGTGCCTTGGGCGCGCCCAACAGGACAAGATCAAACGCAAGAAGGAACTATCAAGCTGCAGATGCAGACCTATTACTTGCCCTCCGAATTCGACACCTGCCGCTTCCGAATCCAAATCGTAGACCGTAGCCTCAAAGAAAGCAACATCGTATTTTCGTCAGAATTCCTGAAGCCGTAACGAGAACGAGAACGAGAACAAGAACGGGAATTTGGAATTTGGAGTTTGGAATTGGGGAAACCCCAGTAGAGACGCCATTTATGGCGTCTGAAGTCAGCGAATTCGTGAAACGCGGAGCGTTAGGAGATTGGAGATTGGAATTTGGAATTTGGAAATAAAAAAAGTCCTGACGATGTCAGGACTTTTTGTTATTCATTTTGAATTTCGAATTAGTTATACGCTACGATCACGTCGAAGCTTCCGCTGTAAAGACCAGCTGCTTGTTGAGCTGATACGTTCAAAGTAGCACCTACGTTCAAAGTAGCTTCTCCGTTAGCGTCGAGAACTGAATCAGCACCGAGGCTAGATACGAAGTTGTCTACAGTCATTTGTTCTGCACCACCTGCAGTTTCGATCACGATAGAAGCAGGAACTTCGATAGTGAAAGAAGCGTCAGCGTATCCGTTCACGTCGAAAGAAGCAGCATTGCTAACGTTACCAGCTTCGATCAATGTTACACCACCAGTTGCAGTACGAGCTCCGTCAGTAGCGATAACTACAGTACCTTCAGAAGTACCAGAAGCGATGTTACCGAAAGCGAGGTCAGCAGTCTTAACGATTTCCAATGGCTGGATAATGTTAGCAGAAGCGGTAGCAGTAGCAGAAGCTGTTGGGTTACCTTGAGCGAAAGAAGAAACTGAAACAACGATTGCAGCAGTGAAAACTAAAAACTTTTTCATGGTTTTAATGATTTAATTTGTTATTTAAAAATTTGTTTATTGAGTTGCTC
>JBKCOM010000046.1:0-11348 GCA_046309775.1 Flavobacteriales bacterium | reverse complement strand
TATCACGGTGCGTGCGAAACTGCACTTCCAAGCCGTTCCACCGCGTTGGGTAGAAGAAATGTTTGCCATCGACAACGACATTATCAATGCCATGGAAGACATGTATTGGGAGCAAGGTCCTTCGCCTGTTGAAATGGTGAGTGATGAGTTGAGTTCGATTGTGGTGGGTACCAATGAGCTTTACAATAAGTTTAGCATCGGTCCCAATCCAGCGCCCAATGGGCAAGTCACCATTAATGGAGGCAAAGAGACCATCAAGAATATCAGTGTGTATGATATCAAAGGAAAATTGGTATTGACCAGAAAGACCAATACCATTCGCACACAAGTGGAATTGCCTGATGCCGTGGGAACGTATTTGATTGTCGTTGAAACCAACGCAGGGCGTCACGTAGAAAAGGTCTTGAGGAGATGATCATAAGAGAAGTCGCTCTGCATGACGCCGCGCGTATTTTAGAGATATACGCGCCGCATGTTGTGGAGAGTGCAGTATCCTTCGAATTAGAATTGCCAACTATCGCCGCGATGCAAGAACGCATCGCGGCTTATACTTCTACATATCCGTGGTACGTGGCCGAAGAAGAAGGCAGGGTGATAGGTTATGCGTATGCATCGTCATATCGCGAGCGCAAAGCGTATCAGTATTGCGTCGAGACCAGTGTTTATATTGATGCATCGTCACAACAAAAAGGAATCGCCAGAGCGCTTTATAATCGTTTGTTTGAAGAGTTGAAGCAGCGCGGCTTCGCGCAGGCATTTGCGGTGATTACCCAGCCCAATGAAAAGAGCGTCGCCTTTCACCAATCGCAAGGCTTTGAAAGTTTCGCGTTGTATGAGAGGGTAGGCTACAAGTTCAACCGCTGGCACGACGTCCTCTGGATGCGCCGGTGGATCAATACAGTGACTAGAGACTAACGACTAGAGACTAGTGACTAGATACTAACGACTAGATACTAGTGACTAACGACTAGTGACTAGTATTTCCTACTCCTATTTCCTATTTTCCTATTTTCCTATTTCCTATATTCCTATTCCCTATTCCCTATTTCCTATTCCCTATTTTCCTATCCCCCCTCCCCAGCTACATCGTCTGAAGCGAAGTTTGAGAATAATTTTATATCTTTCAGACATGAAAAATAAATCACTACTAATTGTCGCTTTTGCTCTCTTAAATTTTCTTTCTTGTAAAAAGGAAGAGGAGGGTGAAAAAGTTACTCCATCGGAATATTTCCCAGCGTATCCAGGTTCTTATTGGAAGTACAGTAATAACAAAACGATGAGTGTTTTAGATGGATACGAAACACGTGAATTTGATTTAAGTAGTTATTCTGGCGAACAGAATAAAGTCAAGCTTAGTTTGCCGATGATATTATTGGAGGGAATTTACAATGGAGGAGACACCTATGCATTTCTAAACGGAAATTCCTTGTCAAAGTCTTTCGTCAGCAGTTATCGCGATCCAATGTTTAAGACACTTTTCTCGACGAATGAAGGGGAGGTATTCGGTATTGGTGGTGCATATCTAGATCATCAATGGATGGGAAAAACATTAGTGGTGGATACAACCATTACCATTGGTTCGGTGAGTTATCCTAATGTAATTGTAACTATTCAATACGAATATAGTTGCTCAAGAGAGTACAATCAATCACCCGAAAGTTGCGCCACTATCAAAGAATATTACGGTCGGGGTGTAGGGCTTCTGAAAAGAGAAAGGCGCAATCCTTCGCTCAATTCAGAATATCAGACAGAATTTGAGCTTTTGAGTTATTACATCGCACGGTAATCGTTGTAATCACACAAGGAGCCTAGTCAATGATTTGCGGACTAAGTAACTGAAATCGGCATGACTTGGTTGTCTCGAGCGAGATGTGAGAAAAGAGTAATTTCAGAATCACAATCACAATCAGAATGAATGGAGTGGTGAGGAAAAATTCCAAACTCCAATTTCCAAATTCCAAACTCCAAACTCCGCTTCAATCCCTAGCGCAGTAGCCACGGGGTGGGGTAGTAGTGACTCCGTAGGAGTCGAGTTTTCCCTATCGCCCTCGCCCCTCGCCCCTCGCCCCTCGCCTTTTATTCATTCCCATTCCCATTCTGATTCTCATTCTAAAAAAAAAACTAGTCACTAGTCGTTAGTAACTAGTCTCTATAAGTGCGCTGCCTAGCGGCCCGGGCTTTCCGCTTCAATCTTTTTCTCGCTTCGCTCAAAAAAGGATTTCCGCTTCAATCCCTAGCGCAACAGCCACGGGCGGGGAGGGCAGCAATTCGCAATTGACAATTCGCAATCACAAACTCCAATCTCCAAACTCCAATTTCCAAATTCCAAACTCCAATTTCCAAATTCCAATTTCCAAATTCCAAACTCCGCTTCAATCCCTAGCGCAGCAGCCACGGGGTGGGGGAGGGAATTTATTTTAATTATTCATTTCAAAAAGTCTTAATACACGTATAAATACGCACAGACGATTACAAAAAGCGAAATACCTTTGGAGCTTGTTCCTTAAAATCACCGCCCACACCATTAACTGTTCAACGTTAAAGAACACTCAAAAAGAATAACCAAGCCCGAAATAGATTAATTGGACATTTAATTAAAAGGTGTACTTTTAAGGCACCTAACCGCACCTAGAGGTGCGGGTATGGAGTAGTTGTGCGTCATTATAAAAAACATCTTGCATGTCAGAAATTAGATTAGAAAAAATTCATGTTAAGAATTATAGGTCATTCAAGGATGGAATAACCTTTGAATTTCCAGGTGAAGATTATAAAAAACCTATTTCAATTATTGGATATAATAACGCTGGGAAAACCAACCTTTTGAATGCAATATTATATGTTATAGGCTATAAGTATATTACAAAGGATACTTTTTCCATTAACGACTTTCATAATCAAGACATTTCTAATATTCCTGAGATTGTTGCATACATGAATAGTTCAACTGAAAACAAAGCTGATGGCAAACAAGCTAATTTATCAGGTTACCATAAACTTGAGTTTATACTTGATGGAATTGAGATTGAGAGTGCAAAGATTAACTCTTTAAAACCCAATCGAACTGATGCAAATTGGCAGGCATTCGGTGCCATAAAGTATTTTAACGTATTCTATATCAACTTTCACAATATAAAAGAGGAGATTTCTACTAAAAAAACAAGTTGGGGGAATTTAACTTCATTTTTAGCAAAGCACATTAAGTTCCTTGTTGATAGTGATACTGAGATGCTTGCTAGGAAGGGAACATATATTGAAGAGGCAAAACAAGCGACTGAGAAAGTGTTAAGTGATTCACTTTTAAGCAAGTTCATTGAAAAGGTAAAATTAAACTACAGTAAAAACTTGCGAGAAAATAATTGTCATGTAGAGTTTGGACTTCCAAATTATGAAGATATTTTTCTTCAAATGTTATTCAAAATAGGGCTTAACGGAGATAATAATAATCTTATTCCGATAGAACATTTTGGGGACGGTTATATTTCAATGTTTGTAATGGCAGTAATACAGGCAATTGCCGAAAGTCAACTTGATGATAAGTGTTTGTTTTTATTTGAAGAGCCAGAAAGTTTTTTACATGAGAATCATCAAGAGTATTTTTATAAAATGGTTTTATGTTCTTTAGCTGAGCAAGGACATCAAGTTATTTACACGACACATTCTGATAGAATGGTTGATGTGTTTGATACAAAAAGTATAATCAGATTAGAATACGATGAAGGGGTAAAACATACTGTAAAAAAATACAATAACACAGCAGAATTTCAAACAAGCAATGAAGATATAATATCATTAGAAAATTTCAATAGTTTTATCAAATCTATAGAGCCGAATCTAAACCGTATTCTTTTCAGCAGGAAAGTATTACTAGTTGAGGGTCCCAATGATTTATTAGCATATAAATATGCGATTGAACAAAAGGTCAATAGTGTTGTAAATGATTCTAAATACTCAAACTCTTATTTGAATTTTAAGAATATCGCTATTGTGGTGCATCATGGGAAATCAACTGCTCTATTGCTTATTGATTTATGCAAACATTTTGGACTTGACTATTTTGTCGTTAATGATTGGGATTTTACTGATGATTTTCAAGAGGAACTATCCCAATTCGCAGATGAAAATGGTTTAAAAAGTTCTGGCTTATACCTTTATAATAATGGAGAAGCCCGAACTGCGACAAGCAAAGCAATGATGACAACGAATTGGAAACTGATTAAAAATTCAGGTGTTGCCAATCTGCACTTCAATATACCAAAACTTGAAACTGTCCTGCAATACAATTCTGATAATAAGTCAAGTATAGGAATTTGGGAAAGATTAAATGACATTGGAGAATTTGGGACAGATTTTATGCCTGAAAAATTATGTGAATTTCTAGAATTAGACCAAATTGACAGAGAGATAATTGAAGAGGAAGATGATTTACCAATCTAATAAATAACGAACGCACAACAATGTGTATACAAAATAGGCGAGATTGTAGTAAATTCAAGGCTTGTAGCCCGCTTCAGCTTATCAACGGTTTGATAGGTTTGAAGCCCGTAATCGCCTACTTTGCATATACTCAACGTTGGCAGCAAGCTTAAAGACAACTCAATAAGAAAATAAATGGGAATATTTCGAAGAATAGAAATAAGAAACTTTCGCTCAATACAACACCTTGTCATTGACAATGGACTTGAAAACATTAATTTGTTGGTCGGTAACAATGATATTGGAAAATCAAACGTACTGAGAGCACTAAACCTCTTCTTTAATAATCAAACTGACTTGGGTAAGTCACTAGATTTTTGGGAAGACTTCAATAAAAATATTATTAGAACTTCTGGAAAAGGTCAATACATCAAAATTGTCATAGACATTGACTTAAAGTATGAAAAAAATAAATATGTTCGCTGGACTAGACAGTGGAATAATTTAGGTGAACGAAAAGTTAACGAGTTTGAAGTTTTTGATAGTCTAACACACAACCCGAGTGCTTTCGAGTATAACACCAGAGCGAAAGGTTGGCTTGAAAGGATTGTTTTTCGGTATATACCTGCTATAAAATCAGAAAAATATTTTCAACATTTATTTGAAGAACTTCACGACTTATTAAGTACTTCTTATTCTGAACAATTTCAATCAAATACATTTGCACTAATTCAGAGTATACAAAAAATTACAGAAGAGATTACGACAGAACTTAATGAAAAAATATTAATTCAAAATAGAATTTCTTTGCCAAGTGATTTGAAAGCTTTTTTTTCCGCTTTAGATTTTAGTATTGAAATTGATGGTCAAAAATTTAATTTGAAAAGTAGAGGTGATGGTATAAAAGTCCGTCATATCCCAATTGTGTTAAAATTCATGTCTGACAAAGCCAAATTATATAAAAAAGGTGCGTTAGACATTAAAACAATCTGGGCTTTTGAAGAACCAGAAAATAACCTTGAAATGACACATGCTTTTGCTATGGCAAAATCGTTTCTTGACTATTCCGAAAAAATTGACATATTCATTACTACTCATTCTCCCGCATTTTATTCACTTAAAGACAAAAGAAATGTTTCTTGTTGGTATATAGAAAGAAATGAAAGCAATTCCACTGATGCAATAAACATTAAAAGTCAAAATGTCGACCTGGATGAGAAAATGGGGGTTTTATGGTATATAACACCATTTATTAAACAGAAAGACGAAGAGCTAAGAAAGAAACAAGAAGAAAATATTGTACTTCAACATGAAGTTGAAAAAACCAAAGAAAATACAAAAGTAATTGTGTTTACAGAAGACGAATCCGATGATTTGTTAATGATAAAAACTTACTTACGATTACACGGTTTTATGGACGATTTTACTGAATATCATTCATATTATGGTAAAGACAATTTTCATTCAGCGATTGTTGCTGCTGATATAATGAGAAAAAAAAGACCACAAATCGAGTATTTCTTTTTTCATAGAGATATGGATGTAGATGGTGAATATTTTAAAAAGCAAACAGAACCAAGGCTTACAAAAATGGGCAGAAAAAACTATATTCTTTTATTACCTGAAGGTTACGACTTAGAATCAGAATTTATTAACGTTAAACATATTCATAAACTTTATGATAGCTTATCAGAAACAAGAATAGAAGAGCTGATAAATCAATCAACAGAAGAGGTAAAGGATAGATCACTAGCAAAACTTCGAGAAAGATATATGAGTGTTAAAACTATTCAAAATCTTAATGCAGGAATTGCAATAAAAGATTTTAAATGGACGGATTTGATATATGAGGTTGACAAAATGTACTTTGACAATCCAAGTCGCTATAGATATGGGAAGACCGTGATAGGTGTTCTAAAATCAAAAATTCAGAAAGAAATAGGTTCTAATGTGGATCTGTTAGTTGAAACAGAATTTGTAATTAAAAGTGAATTGAAAACCATTTCAGACAGTTTAAAGTAGGTAAGGGAATCAAGCCAGCTGCCAGCAGCCGTTTGGCGTAATGGCGGGTGTAGTGCTTCGTATGACAGTTTTGTGGTAGGTTCAAGTGTAGTTCTTCGATTGAACTTTTGTGCTAAAAATCCGCCACTACGCCAAGCGGCAAGACGTCAGGCTGTGAAAAAACTACGTTTTTCAATAAGTTAGGCCAGAGAATGATCTTTTTGGATGGATTTGGAGGCTTTTAGAGCGTTCGTTTTTAGTAGATTTTTTTACAGGATTGTATATTATAATTAAATTTTAATTGCACTAAATCGAGCAGAATAAAGCAAAAAAGTAATATACCGAACAATCGCTCGGTAATTTGGAGTCCAGTTATTGATTTTTCCCAAAATTTCAGGCACCGAGATGATGTTTATTGCTCGAACAAGATTGTAAACAAGACATATAAAGCTGTTGCTCTCTGTTGACAGAGCTAAATGAAGACTTCATTCTCAAATCCAGGTCTTCCCGACCACTACACATTGATTTAAATCCAATTTGTCCACAAAAGCATCAAGCACCCTGACCGGATTATCACCTGAATCACTCTCTTCTAGGCTTCCGAAAGTAGTCTAATGCCGCGATAGCCCTTTTATTTGATTCATGCTGTAAAATATGATGTACCAATACACGAAGTCAAGAAAATTCGATTATTTTTATGACATGAAAAATGAACAGAAGGCTGAAGGTTTTTTCACAGTCTGACGTTACAAGCAACCCTAAAAGACGACAGTGCTAAACATGAACAGACAGAAAAACGACATAAAAGCCAGCCGCACATTTAGCATATTTGGTTTTGCCCGACACACAAGCCAACGCTTCGCAAAACCAAAAGAGCTAAATTTTGCCACCGCACCAACCGACAATAAAAAGTAGAACATGAACAAAAAGGACTTATCAGAAGCCGACATAAAAGAGAAGTTTATCACACCTGCCGTGACAAAGGCGGGTTGGGACGAACACACTCAACTTGGACGGGAAATATTTTTTACTGACGGACGTATTTATGTGAAAGGAAAAATTACAGCAAGAGGTAAACGTAAATTTGCAGACTACATTCTGTTTTACAAACCAAACGTTCCTATTGCAATCATTGAGGCAAAAGACAACAACCATTCTGTAAAAGCAGGAATTCAACAAGCATTAGGTTACGCCAACACGTTGGACATTCCTTTTGTTTTTAGTAGTAACGGAGACGGCTTTTATTTCCACGACAAGACCGTTACAAGCGGAAACATTGAAACCGAGATTTCAAATGACGAATTCCCAAGACCTGAACAACTTTGGGAGAAATACAAAAAATACAAAGGCATAGAAGACAAAGAAGTTGAAAGTGTTGTTTCAACCGACTATTTTTTAGACGGCTCTGGTCGTTCCCCAAGGTATTACCAACAAATTGCCATAAACAGAACCATTGAAGCAGTTGCTAAAAAGCAAGACAGGATTCTGTTGGTTATGGCAACAGGAACTGGAAAAACATACACAGCATTTCAAATCATTTACAGACTTTGGAAAAGCGGAGCAAAAAAACGAATACTGTTTTTAGCAGACAGAACTTCACTTATTGACCAAACAGCAAGAGGAGATTTCAGGCATTTCAAAGATGCGATGACAATCATTAAACATAAACCAATTGATACAGCTTACAATGTCTATTTAGCATTGTATCAAGGTTTGTCAGACAGCAAATCAGACGATGCTTACAAACAATTCAGCCCCGAATTTTTTGATTTAATTGTTGTTGATGAGTGCCACAGAGGAAGTGCAAAAGAAGATAGCAAGTGGCGTGAAATATTAGACTATTTCAAAACTGCAACTCATTTGGGTATGACAGCCACACCAAAGGAAACGACCGAAACTTCAAACATTCATTATTTCGGTGAACCAGTTTACACTTATTCACTTAGACAAGGTATAGACGATGGTTTTCTTGCTCCTTACAAAGTAATCAAAGTAACACTTGACATTGATGCTGAAGGTTGGCGACCAACAAAAGGCTTTTTAGATAAAAACGGAAATCCCGTTGAAGATAGAATATACAACAGAACTGACTTTGATAAAAACATTGTTGTAGATGAACGCAGAGAATTAGTTGCAAGAAAAATAACAGAATTTCTAAAAGGAAATGACCGTTTCGCCAAGACAATTGTTTTTTGCATTGACATTGAGCATGCCGAAGGCATGCGAACAGCATTGGCTAACGCCAATGCCGATTTGGTTGCTCAAAACAATAAGTATGTAATGCAAATTACAGGCGACAATGAAGAAGGAAAAAGAGAGTTGGACAGTTTTATAAATCCAAGTGAGCGCTATCCAGTTATTGCGACTACTTCAAAATTAATGACTACTGGCGTTGATGCTCAAACTTGCAAACTAATTGTATTGGATAGTAATATTGGTTCACCGACAGAGTTCAAACAAATTATAGGCAGAGGAACGAGAATTAATGAAGAATACGGAAAAACGTATTTTACCATTATGGATTTCAGAAATGTAACCAATCTTTTTGCAGACCCTAATTTTGATGGCGACCCTGTAATGATTAAAGATGTTACGGAAGATGATGATATTTCAGGAACAGACGATGAAATAACAGATGAACCAATTGTTGATGTAGTTGACGGTGGTGATGTAGAATTTCCAACGCCTGAATATCCAACTGTAACAGGTGGAGGTTTCATAGTAGCAGAGCCTAACCCAAGAGAAAAAATAAGAGTTAACGGTGTCGAAGTTAAAATTGTAAACGAACGTGTTCAATACTTAGGTTCTGACGGACGAATAATAACCGAAAGTCTAAAAGATTACACCAAGAAAAATGTAATTGAAAAATACGCAACACTTGAAACGTTTTTGAATTCATGGAAAAACGCTGACAAGAAAAAAGCAATCGTTGAAGCATTAGAACAACAAGGCATTTTCTTTGAAGCATTGAAAGAAGAAATCGGCAAAGACTTTGACCCTTTTGATTTGATTTGTCATGTTGCTTTTGAAGCAAAACCATTGACACGAAGGGAAAGAGCAAACAACGTGAAGAAAAGAAACTACTTTACTAAATACGGAGAGAAAGCACAATCTGTAATCAAAAGTTTGCTTGACAAATACGCAGATGATGATTTACTCACTATTGAAAGTTTAGATGTTTTGAAACTTGACCCATTAAACAAATTAGGTTCGCCACTTGAAATAATCAATGCTTTTGGCGGTAAAGAAAATTACATACAAGCATTGAAAGAATTAGAAAACGAACTTTATAAAGCAGCATAAGAAATGGCAAATGTAGGTGCAGTAATAAGTAGTATAAGAAATATAATGAGGCAAGACAGAGGAATCTCTGGTGATGCACAACGATTAGAGCAATTGGGTTGGATGTTGTTTCTAAAAGTAATTGACGAAAAAGACCAAGAATTAGAAGTAATAAAAGACAACTATGTTTCTGTAATTCCAGAAAAATTTCAATGGAGAAATTGGGCTATAAATCCCGAAGGAATTACAGGCGATGAATTGATAAACTTTATTGATAGCAATGAACTGACAAACAAAGGGCTTTTTCTATCATTAAGAGAAATTAAAAGTTCAACAAATCCGAAACGTGCATTAATTGTAAAAGAAGTTTTTGATGGTACAAATAACTACATGAAAAGTGGTTATGAAATGCGAAAGGTAATCAACAAACTAAATGAAATTGATTTTACAAAATCAGAGGACAAACACGTTTTCGGAAACATTTACGAAAGCATTTTACAGGAGTTGAGAGATGCTGGCAATAAAGGCGAATATTATACGCCAAGAGCCGTAACGCAATTAATGACAATGATGACTGACCCAAAATTGGGCGAAAAAATTTTAGACCCAGCGGCAGGCACAGGTGGTTTCTTGACTGCGGCTATTGACCATGTTAGAGTTGCTTATGTGAAAACAGTTGATGACGAAGCACTACTACAAAATTCAATTACAGGTTGGGAATTAAAGCCAGTTGCTTATGTTTTAGGCTTAACTAATTTAATACTTCACGAAATTGATGTGCCCGATTATCATTACATTGATAGTTTAAAAAGGGAGTATAATACCATTGGAAAAAAAGACCAGGTTGATGTAATCCTTGCTAATCCACCATTCGGAGCAAGCATTGCAGACGGAGTAGAAACAAATTTTCCTGCAACATACAGATGCAAAGAATCCGCTGATTTGTTTGTAATATTAATGTTACAATTATTAAAACCTAATGGAAGATGTGCTATTGTTTTGCCTGATGGCTCAATCACTGGTGATGGTATCAAAGCTAGAATAAGAGAAAAATTATTAACTGATTGTAATTTGCATACAATTATTCGTTTACCTCAAAGCACATTTTTTCCTGCAACAGTTAGCACCAATTTGCTGTTTTTTGAAAAAGGGTCACCTACAAATGATATTTGGTATTACGAACATAAGTTACCTGAAGGTCAAAAATCATATTCTAAAACAAAACCTATACAATTTGAGGAATTTCAACCAATCATTGATTGGTGGGACAATCGAATTGAAAATAATAATTGTTGGAAAGTAAACGTGTCTGAATTGAACAACTGGGATTTGGATATAAAAAATGCAAATAAACCTACTGAAGAAATTGCTATGACAACAATCGAAGCCATAAGCACCCTAAAAAAATCTATTGATAAATCAAAATCAATTATTAACGACCTTGAAATGCTTTTAAGCTAATGGCAAAAAAATATACAGAGAACCACAAACTCAACATGGCTGTAAAAATCTTATGGTTCTTCGCCATTAATTGTGGGTAAACTATCTTTCGGGCATGAAACCAGAACAATTATTTTCCGTTGCCTTGGGTTTGAGAGAGCCATGGTTCATTGAACGTGTTGAGTTTACCGACGAGGATGGTCAGAAGGTAC
>JBKCOM010000045.1:0-5250 GCA_046309775.1 Flavobacteriales bacterium | reverse complement strand
TTCCAACAAATGATGGAAATTACAATCTTAAGTTGACGCGTATGCCTAACGGGGTCTGCGATCGATTCCTCATTGTCGCTCCGTCGCTGTTGTCGCTCGTCGCCATTACCCCTCGCCCCTCTCATTCGCCCATCGCCCCATTCCCTATTCCCTATCGGTCCCTCGCCCCTCGCCCCATTCCCTATTTCCTATCGGTCGCTCGCCCCTCTCATTCGCCCATCGCCCATCGCCCCTCGCCCCTCTCATTCGCCCCTCGCCCCTATCAAATAAACCCCTGTCTTTTCAATTACCATCTCATCTTTTCGGTGCAACTTATAAATATGGTTTGGATCCGCAAGGATGAACCCCACGCCAATCAATGCTAATACAGAAAGCACCAACAATGTGCGAAATAAGATTTTGGAAATATGAATGGGAACTACAAAACGATGAATAGAAAATATCACCAAAAACCAAAATGTGAAATAGGTAAGAAGATCCACCACCAACTCTAAAACATAGATTTGAAGCGACATCGAAGTGTGCCAACCTCTGCATACATAAGGAAGCGGAAAACCCTTCAACACTTCATGCGGCCCATCAATAAACGCCACATACCAACTTTTCGTTATCATCACAAATGACAAAATCGTAAGCGGCAAAACGAGTTTCCAAATGAGTTGTTTCATACACGAATATAATTCGAAATTCACTATTCAGAATTCACAATTCATAATTCATAATTTCGAATTCCGAATTCCGAATTATAGTATATTCACCTCTCGCTCGAGGGTGATGTTGAATTTTTCTTGGATGTCAACAATTATCGCTGTGCTCAAATCATACAATTCCTTTCCGGTAGCGCCGCCGTAGTTTACCAAAACCAGCGCCTGTTTGTCGTGCACTCCGTGCGTTCCCAAATTCTTGCCCTTCCAGCCCGCTTGTTCAATCAACCAACCCGCTGGCACTTTCGCCTTGGATTCATCAATGGGATACATTGGCACTTGAGGATAGTCTTGTTGAATGGCCCTTACAACGTCTAGTGACACAACAGGATTCTTGAAAAAGCTTCCTGCATTGCCGAGCTTCTTTGGGTCGGGCAACTTCGATGTGCGAATGGCTATCACCGCCTGACTGATGGCCTTGATGGTCATCTTCTCCAACTTCATCTTGTCCAACTCCTCTTGTATCGCGCCGTAATCGGTTTTAAAAATTGGTCGCTTGCGCAAACGGAATGTCACATTCAAAATAATCCACTGATCCTTTTCTTTATTCTTAAAAACACTTTCGCGATAGCCGAATGAACATTCGGTTGCGTTAAATTCCTTTACCACATGATCTTTCACGTGAAAGGCTTCCAGCGCATGAAACACATCTTTGATTTCCACTCCATATGCTCCGATATTCTGCATCGGACTGGCACCTACATTACCTGGAATGAGCGACAAATTTTCGATACCCGCCCACTCATTTTTGATACAATGCAACACGAATTGATGCCAATTTTCCCCCGCCTGTGCTTTGACGTAATAATATTCATTGTCTTCAGAAACAAGGTCAATCCCCTTGAGTCGGTTGAGCAATATCGGACGCTCGATATCTTTAGTGAAAAGCACATTGCTTCCCCCTCCGAGAATGAGCGGATTCTCTGTACGATAAATCTCATCGTGAAGAGCAGCCTTGATATCTTCGAGTGTATTGGCTACGGTAAAATATTTTGCAGTGACGTCAATACCAAACGTATTGTACATCCGCATCGAAACGTTTTTTTCTATGTTGATAGACATGGTCCAAATTTATAGATTAAACATAGATACGCTCTTTCTCAGCGGCGCACATACTAACAAAGCTATCAAAAGCCTCCGCCTCGATAATCTCATACATATCCTCTACTGCGTCTAGGATATCCGCTATCATTACCCGCTCGGGAAGGATAGTAGCCTTTACCTCATTGATCCAATATTTTCCGCCCATTGTGCCCACTTCCGTCATCTCCGAGTTGCTATGTACCTTATAGTAATTTTTACAATTACTCAACCTCCTAAATTGTGGAAAAGTAGTATTTGAATCCATGGGCTTGTGCTGTTTCTTTGTAAAAACTCGCGAAAGGTAAGACGCTATGATCCCTTTTCTTCAAACCATTGCACAACAAATCATTGAGAAGCATTCGCACGAACTCTCGGAGCTCATTATTGTGGTTCCCGGAAAGCGGGCTGGCCTATTTTTGAGAAGGTATTTGGCGCGCGAATTGGGCCGTTCGTTTCTCGCACCCTCCATCCTTACCCTTCCCGATTTCGTGTCGCGTCTTATGGGCAAATCCACGACGGCAAAATTGGACTTGCTTCTTTTGCTCTACAATGTTTACAAGCAACGCATGGGCGCTAATGCCGAGAGTTTCGACGCCTTCTCGAAATGGGGTTCCACGGCGCTTTCCGATTTTGGCGATATCGAACAAGCGCTTGCGAGCGGCAGTTCCCTATTCAAAGATCTGCGAGATATCAAAGAGATTGAGAACTGGAGCTTTAACCAAAATCCTCTCACCGAAACTCAAAACACCTACCTCGAATTCTGGAATCAACTCGGTACCATTTACAGCGATTTCAGAGACACCCAACTGACGAAAGAAAAATATAGTTACGCCCTGCTTTGCAACCTCGCAGCAAAAGGTACACCTGCACAAATGCTCGACGCTCACGTGCCGATGGTATGGTTCGTGGGCCTTTCCAATCTTTCCAAAGCAGAGTCAACCATTATTCGAAAATTAAAAGATGCGGGAAAGGCCACTATTCGTTGGGATGCTGATTACTATTACTTCGACAATCCAGACCACGAAGCAGGCGACTTCTTGCGACGACACAGCGAAAAATCAGACCTCATCATTGGACACGATTTCACTGCGACACCTAAGGAAATAAACATTTATACTACCACAACGCCTTACAGTCAGGCGCTGCTAATCCGCGATGTCATTGCGCGATTTCCCGATGACGATTTTGAAAAAACAGCTATTGTCGTCGCTGATTCGTCGTTATTAATTCCCTTGGTAAAAAATCTTCCACAGATTAACGCCAAGATCAACATCGCTCTGGGATACCCGCTCAAGCAAACGTCTGTAATGAAATTGTTGAAGAGTTTGCTCTTCCTGCACATGCCCGCACCAGGCAAGGAAAAGCGCGGTTTGTACTACAAGGCACTACTTCGAGTGATCGAACAACAATCGCTCTTTCACTACATAGCCAATGACATCAAAAAAATCAGAACCGACATAGCGAAAGAAAAGAGAATATATATCAAAGCAGATCAGTTTGAAGAATTCGTAAACCGCTATCCTTCTTTATCAAAAATAAAATTTCTTTTTTCTGAAGAAAACCGAACGCCCATTCGGTGGATACAAAATGTGCTTCTCTTAATCGACGAACTGCTCATTCAAGACAGCGCCGAACAAGATGAATTTGAAACAGAAGCTTTGTTGCGTGCACAAGAACTGCTTTCTGAAGTGGCAGTCATCTTCGCCGAAGGTCATCATTTGGAAGAAATGAAATCGCTTCAAACCATCATCCAACAATTATTGGCGGGGGAAAGCATCACCTTCACTGGCGAACCACTTGAAGGGTTTCAGATACTAAATATGGTGGAAACACGTGCCATAGACTTCGAACACATCATTGTGATTGGAGCCAATGAAGATATGTTTCCCGGCAACCTCAGCGACCAATCGTTGATACCTTTCGATGTGCGCAAATTATTTGAATTGCCCGTAGTGAAAGACAAAGAAGCCACCTATGCTTATACGCTCTATCGTTTGTTGCAAAGGGCTTCCAAAATCGATTTCCTACATTCATCCATCACCTCTGATTTTAAAGGAACAGAGCAAAGCCGCTACATCACGCAGTTAGAATTAGAATTGCCCTCCAAATCATCGTTTGCCACGTTCAAAAAAATAAATTCATCCCTGAGCAATCAGCTCGAGGATGCGTTGGAAGTTTCTATTCCGAATGATGATTTTTCGAAAGAAAGAATAAAAACGCTTTGGGCGAATGGTATCTCTCCCTCTGCCATCAACAAGTACATCCAGTGTCCGCTCGACTTCTACTATCGCTATATCCTCGGTTTGGGAGAGGAAGAGGAGATCGAAGAGAATATTTCTGCTTCCACATTCGGTAGCGTAGTACACGATGTGCTCGAAGGATTCTTTGAAAATTACATCGACTCTTTTCCGACAAAAGCAGAGTTGCAACAATTCAAAGAAAGGCTGGATGATGAATTAGAAAAAGCCTTTTCGCGGCACTATGGATTGGGAGATATTCATTATGGTGAAAATTATCTACAGTTTTCCGTTGCGAAAAAAATGTTGGAGAAAATCATCGAATTCGAACATGCCGAAATCGACCGTTTGGCACGTGAGAATAAGAAAACCCGCATTCTGGAAATTGAAGCGACCTTACAAGCCACCATTCCCCATGAGAAATATAATGTGCCTTTCGAGATGCGCATCAAAGGAAAGGCCGACCGCATCGATGAAGAAGCTGGACTCATCCGCATCATTGATTATAAAACGGGAAAAGTGGATCCCAAGGATGTAAAGCTCAGCGATAAGACGGAGAACATTTTCGATGTTCGCAAATCCAAACTCATTCAACTTCTTTTCTATGCCTACATGCGCGCGCAATCGGGCACTGCGCCTGAAAACATCTGCGTTGCACTCTTTTCATTAAAGAATTATAAAAGCGGTTGGATTACCCTTGAAACATCGGACGGCGAGTCTTTGAATCAAAAAATCTTGAATGATTTCGAACATCAATTAGCTTTGCAAGCGCTTGCCATGTTTGAATTGGACGTATTCGAGCATAATGAAGACAGCAGATATTGTGAATATTGCAATCGATAAATGAAGAAGGTTCTGATCATCACTTACTATTGGCCACCCAGCGGTGGAGGCGGCGTGCAGCGTTGGCTCAAGATGTCAGCGTTCATGAAATCCAATGATTGGGAACCCATCATTTACACCCCGTCCAATCCAGCGTTCGATGTAAAAGACCCATCTTTGATGAAGGACGTAGACGAAGACATCACAGTGATTAAAACTCCCATTTTTGAGCCAGTAGAAGTCTTTCAGAGTGCTTTCAAACTTGTAGGAAAAAAACCTCCGCAACAAAAGGACTTTATTTCAGAACGCAATTCATCGTTATTTCAAAGAGCCGCCACTTACATCAGAGGCAATTATTTCGTGCCAGATCCGCGCGTGACGTGGGTTTCGCCTTCGGTGAAATT
>JBKCOM010000044.1:0-24445 GCA_046309775.1 Flavobacteriales bacterium | reverse complement strand
GCACCAAAGCAAACCAGCGCAAGTTCATCACCAAGTTCATTTATTTTTTTAAGAATATCTTCCGTTCGCAAGGTCACTTCGCCTGCACGAGGTTGCATTTCTACCAAAACCTCTGAAGGATCGAAGCCATGAAGTTTGGCTTGCGATTCGAACGTATAATGATCACTAGGAAAGGGCTTTGTTTCAAAAAGAATCTTTTTGCGTTTTCCTTCAGGGCGATAGAAGGAAATCATCAGCAAATGCAGATTGACAGTAAGTTGATTCATTACCACCACTTCGCTTTCTTTTGCGCCCACGATTTTTGCACTGGGTGCAGCAAACATCTCGTGATAACTATACCATGGTCTTCGTGCTTCAAAATGGCCTTCAACGCCATATTTCGCCCAATCTTCAAGCTCTTGGAGCACTGAATCTTTGGTGGTCTTTGGTTGTAATCCCAAAGAGTTTCCAGTGAAGTAAAGCATGTTTTTTCCCTCGTGTTGAGGAAAGTAAAACTGCTCTCGCCAAGAGGCTAGCGTGTCTTGTTGGTCTAATTTCTTTGCGAAAGAATGGTTGTATTCGAAGGTCATAGTAAGTGAACTTGTGCCGCGAATATACCCACGATTGACAAAAGAAGGACAATTGTAGAACACTCGTCAAACTATATTTGCCGCAAACATTACAGACGTGAAAAGAACAGTTTCAGAATCATTATTTGAGAAGGCAAAAACATTATTTCCGGGCGGCGTGAATTCACCCGTGCGCGCATTCAAATCGGTAGGCGGAAGTCCTATATTTTTTGAACGCGGACAAGGAGCTTATGTTTGGGATGAAGATGGAAATAAATTTCTTGATTTCTGCTGTTCTTGGGGACCGCTCATTCTTGGACATGCACATCGCGATGTGGTGGATGCGGTGCAAACACAAGTTGCAAAGGGCAGTAGCTTCGGTGCTCCGACTCGTATGGAAAATGAATTGGCAGATTTGATTTTATCGAATCATCCTTATGTCGAGAAAATGCGTTTTGTAAGCAGTGGTACAGAGGCCGCGATGAGTGCTATTCGACTAGCACGCGGATATACAGGGCGCGATAAAATCATCAAGTTCGAAGGTTGTTATCATGGTCACGTGGATAGTCTTTTGGTAAAGGCTGGAAGTGGTCTCGCGACGCTCGGAACCAGCAGCAGCGCGGGAATTCCGCAATCATATGTAAACGAAACTATCGTTTTGCCACTCAATGATAAGGCTGCTGTAGAAGAGGCTATCAAGGTTTATAAGGATCAAATCGCTGTGGTGGCTATTGAGCCAATACCCGCCAACAATGGACTGCTCTTGCAAGAAGGAGACTTCTTAAGATTTCTCAGAGAAGTTTGTACGAGAGAAAAAATTGTTTTGCTTTTTGATGAAGTAATTTCTGGTTTCCGCGTTGGATTTACAGGCGCTTCTGGATATTATGATATCAAACCCGATGTGATTGCTTTTGGTAAAATTATCGGTGGCGGAATGCCCGTTGGCGCTTATGCTAGCAGTGCCGAAATCATGAGCAAAGTAGCTCCAGACGGCCCTGTTTACCAAGCAGGCACGCTCTCAGGAAATCCAGTGGCTATGGCCGCAGGAATCGCGCAATTGAAGCAATGCTTACAGCCCGGTTTTTACGAATCGTTGAAAGCTAAAACCGAACGTTTAGTCGGTTCGATTGTCGCACATGCTCAAGCGAAGGGTTATAAGTTCAATATGTTCAACGTCGGTTCTATTTTCTGGGTCTCTTTTTCCGAGAAAAAATCTGTGCGCAGAATGGATGAGATTGATGAAAATGGAATGAAAAAATTCGCACCTCTTCACCTTGCTTTATTGGAACGCGGCGTGTATTTGGGACCAAGTGGATATGAAGTGGGTTTCGTTTCAGCAGCTCACACCGAAGCCGATATTGATTACGCTATCAAGTCTTTCTGCGATTCGTTGGATGAGCTAGCCTGGTAATATTTTAGCCAAAAATTGCATTTAACACCGCATAAGTCGTGGCATAAATCACAAATCCAGTGTCCGTGAGCCACGTGGCACGACTGTAGCCAAGACTTTTCATTTTCCTGAATAAAAATAAAATGAAAATACTGGTTGTAAAAAAGGCTATACCAGCATGGATATTTTCACCAATCAAAATGAAAGCAACGAATGATACCACCAATGCAATCCAAAGGATAGAGTAGAAAGATTTTTCTGAAAAAAAATAGGGAATGGTGCGTTCTTTCGTGGGAATAAAAATCTTGTCTCTATAGTCGTATAAAAGGGAAAGAATGAAAGTTAGTATAAATATTTGAGTGAAAATTTCAAAAACCGAACGATCATTCGGTAAGAAGAAAGGATTATTGTCAAACGCCAAGCCAACAGTCATCATTGCCCAGCAAATCCCTATGGTTACTGGCTTTAGAAGAAACTGATTTCGGGAAGAAATTTTCCCAGGGATCACATATGGAATTAAAATTACTACGGAAAAAGCTGCAATGATTTTTTGATCTTTAGAAAGCGACATAGCTGCACCGATAGCGCAGGCAGCTAGAATGATTGCTACTACAATTGATCTCGTTTTTTCTACTTTCTTTAGCAGTGATAATCTTAAAAAAACATAGCACGATGAGGTGGCGAAGAAAGTGAAAACCAGCGACGAAGAAGGTTTGGTGACCAGGATTATAAGACTTGCGCAAAAGCCCAAGAAAAGCGAGTGAGCGATTATTTGACGAGAGGACATCATCTGGTCACAAAATACAAACTAACACCCACTGCACTACCTAGAAAACCAGACCAAAGAGAAGTGATGAGTTTCTTTGTTCGTGCTGGCGGTTCGTAGCCATCAGCATAGATGTCGTTGTATTTATAATTAACATTCGTCATTGTATGCTCACGAATTTTTACTTTCCCAATGAATTGTGTTAGCGTGTAGATAATTGGAGGTCCTACTGCAGTAAAATATCCATCCTGCCCAACAAACCCGATAACTGCACATGATACGAATCCAATTGCCGCAATATGTCGTGCTTTGAAATTGCTGCGTGCATCATTTTGTCCAGCAAGGAAAGCGCGCATTTGCGTGGCATCATAAACATTATCAGAAAATAGCGTATCCATTTCATAGATGATTACTTCAGGATTACCTGCTTTGGTATAGCTGAACACCTCACCTCGGTTGGCTGAGAGCATTTTCACCTTTCCGTTGCGTTTGGTGTATTCATAAGTAATTACAAATCCGGTATCGCTTACCAGCCTGCAGTTGCGTTCCTGGCCGTTCATCAAAAGAATTTTATCCTGCGCGAAAAGCTGGATCGAAAAGAGACATGTGATTATTACAAAAAGGTATTTCATATAAGCCTCAAACCTAATGAAAAAAAACTAACGCACCGGACGTGCTAGAGATGCAACGGAGATTTTGCATTCAAAATGTTGATGCACCGCATTTACACAAGCCTCAATGGTGGCGCCGGTTGTAATCACGTCATCGACAAGAAGGCAATGGGAAGTTTTATTGAAAATTTCACGGTCAAGGGAAAAGATGTCATTTACATTTTGCCATCTTTCCCAGCGAGAGCGTCTTGTTTGAGATGCTGTATGTACGTTTCTTTTGAGGGCGTGAGCTCGCCATTTCACGCGCATGGTATCGCTCATACCCATGGCAATCATAGCGCTTTGGTTGTAGCCGCGTTCGAGCTCTTTCAATGGATGCAAGGGAACGGGAACGATGAGATCAATGGTTTTCCAATCGTGAGCGCGTGAGAGTTCTGCGCCAAAGAGTTTACCGAGTTGCACGCCCACGGCCTTATTACCGTCATATTTGAGTTCGTGAATCAGCCTGTGTGCCATTCCTTTGCGGCTCATGCGCAGAAACGCCGTGGCCATAGCAACATCTGCTTTTCCCCAAAATAATTTCTCAATAGCATTGTCTCGTTCATGATGCATACGCGCACGTGGAAGGGCGAGCAAACAATGCACACACAAGGCTTTTTCTGTGAAATAAAGTGGTTTCTCACATCCGGCGCAATAGCGTGGAAATGAGAGATGGAAAAAATCTTTGACGTATGGATTCATACTTCAAAGACAATAAAAACCGAATGAATATTCTATTCCTTGTTATGCGTATTTCGCATTTTGTTGACTGCGGCAGTGGTCGAAAAGCCCGCCACAAGCGGAATAGCAGCGACATAACCTCCGTAAGACTTTACTTCTTTCGAACCGACCATATAGGTTTTTTGCGAAGCGTCAGTTTCGTTTGGGTCATAATCACCGCCTTTCACGAGTACATCTGGTCGAATGGCTGTGATAAGTTCGAGTGGAGTGGGCTCGCTAAAAATGATTGTTGCATCCACTGCTCTCAGTGCGGCTACCACAGCGGCGCGCGCTGCTTCAGGATGAATGGGTCTTTCCGGTCCTTTGCTGAGCGAGCGCACTGAGGCGTCGTCGTTGATGCCTACTATCAAGCGTTCTCCCAAATTTTTAGCTGCTTCCAAGTAGGTCACATGGCCGACGTGAAGAATATCAAAAACACCATTGGTGAAAACAACGCGCTCACCATTGGCTTTCCATTGTGCGACTTGCGATTGGAGATCTTTTATGGAATCAAACACTTTCGACATGTGTGGGCTTTGGTTTGATTTTTTTTGTGGTGACAATAAAAAATCCTACGCCACCAACGATGAATTCAACAATGGTTTTTGCAACCCATGAAATCCATGCAAAGGTCAATCCTGCTGCGCCACTATAACCCAATACTTCGAATCCAATCTTCGACATGTAGTGATAGGCGCCAATGCCGCCTTGAGTGGGAATGAGCATTCCAAAAGCTCCTGCTACCATGAAAAACAAGGTGTCTTGAATTTGCATGTTTTCGGTGATTGGCAGTGCGTACATCATCGTTTGGCTCATGAGCAACCAGCACGCCCAGATAGCAAGCGAACTAAGGATAAAGGCCATTCTTCTTTTCAATTTGAAAATCGATTGAATTCCATTTCCAATACCAATGAAGAATGAAGCTACTTTACCGATGAATGCAATATGACTGAATTTTTTCAAAATGTAAACGAATAGGATGAGTCCAACCACACCAACAATGGCGAGAATCAAGAGCAAAGAACCTTTGCCGCCATCTACGAGAGCCATCAATTCATTCACCTCATCCTTATGAACGAGCGTTGTGATGGCCACTACTAAAACCAGAATCATCATATCGACGACGCGCTCCAATATGACGGTACCGAATAATTTATCTACAGGAATATGTTCTGCTCGATTCAGAAGTCCGCATCTGGCAAGCTCTCCAGAGCGTGGGATTAGGTCATTCATCAAATATCCAAACGCTACCGAGTGTATATTCGTCCATGTATCAGATTTATATCCGAGAGGTTCAAGAATGATATTCCATCTCCATCCTCTTATTATCATCGCAACGTAGCTTATTACCATTGAAATGATAATCCAAAACCAATTGGCTTGTTGAATGGATTCTACAATTTGTTTTGTATCGACATCTTTTGATGCGTACCAGAGAAGTAGGAGCCCGATTGCTAGAAAAAACGTGTATTTAAGGGCGTTTTTCATCCTTATTTGATGAGCTTGTTAGAGGCGGTATCTGGAAAAATTACCCAGGGTTTAAAAGTCTTAGCCTCCTCAAACTCCATAGATGCGTATGAACAGACGATCACCACATCGCCTACTGCTACTTTGCGCGCAGCAGGTCCGTTTAGACAAACCACGCCACTTCCTTTTTGACCAGTGATGATATAGGTTTCGAAGCGCTCGCCGTTGTTGCAGTTGAGCACTTGTACTTTTTCTCCTTCAATCATATTCGCTGCTTCCATCAAAAGCGGATCGAGGGTAATACTACCGATGTAATTTAGATCCGCTTCGGTTACCGTAACGCGATGGATCTTTGATTTCAAAACTTCTATTCGCATTGCGGCGCAAAGATAGAGAAATCATCAGGAGAGTTCTGTTGGAATTAATAGAATGCTTTACCTAATAGCTGGATAAGTACTAAAGTCATGAACTCTTTTTGGCTAGATCTTTAGCCTTAACATGAATTATTTTTCCCTCCCGACAAATAACAAGGTCGGAGTTATTCTTTTCTTTTTCAATCAACAAGCGCTTATAAGCCAAGTCAATACCTTGAATGATTTTATTTCTCAGCTCTTTTATTCTTTCTGGGCTCATGAGTTTAGAATTTTGTTGTAAATAGAATCATTAAAAACGGTGACAATATTGTTTTTTGAACCTTCGGCTATAATTTGAAATGGAGATAAACCTTTGGTGATTTCATCAGCATTAACAAACTCTTTGCAATTAAGCATTTCGGGCAAAATAGTAAATGAAGCAGTAGTTTTTCCTGCCCCGTTGCAACCAGATATGATATACAAGTTCGCCATCACAAATTATAACTCAAATGTATGCTTTTATTTTCACGTGTGATTCCGTATACTTGAACTATGAAAAATTTAGCGGTCATTCTTTCCATTAAACACCCCATCATCGTAGCACCGATGTTTCTGGTGAGTAATGTGGCAATGGTAGTTGAAGCATGTGAAAGCGGCGCCAGTGGATCGTTTCCCGCACTCAATTTTCGTTCTGACGAAGAACTGAGAAAGGCCATTCATGAAATTCGATCCAAGACCAAGCATCCATTTGGCGTGAATCTAATCGTGAACAAAAGCAATCCAAAGGCTGCCCAACAGCTCGATACACTCATCGAACTAAAGGTGCCATACATCATAACGTCGTTGGGAAGTCCAGAAGAAGTGATTAGACGTGCGAAAGAGGTGGGTACAAAGGTTTTTTGTGATGTGACAAATCTCGAGTATGCGCTGAAGGTGCAAAAACTCGGTGCAGATGGTGTGATAGCGGTAAATAATAGAGCGGGCGGACATTGTGGACCAATTTCTCCTGAAGAATTAATTCCGCAATTGGTCAAGAATTTATCCATCCCTGTGATTTCGGCGGGTGGTATCGCTCACAAAAAGGACATCGACCATGTGCTTTCTTTGGGCGCGGCAGGTGTGAGTGTGGGTACGATATTTCTCGCTTCTTCTGAGGCGCCACTGTCAGAAGATTATCGAAAAGCTTTAGTAGATTATGGTGAAAAGGATATTGTATTGACCACAAAAATGTCAGGCTCTCATTTGACAGTCATCAACACACCTTATGTTCAAAGCATCGGCACGAAGGCGACGTTTCTTGAACGTCTTGCAAACAAAAATAAATGGCTAAAGAAATATATCAAGATGATCATATTCATCAAGGGTATGCGCACCATTGAGAAGTCGGCTTTTAAAGCTACCTACAAGACTGTTTGGTGCGCTGGGCCGGCGATAGAACACATTCACAGCATTCGTCCATTGAGGGAAATAATGAAAGACCTCACCGAGTAAACATGTTACTGATGAGGTCTTTCTATGTTATAAAGCAAGAAAATCCTAGAGTGTTCCGCGTGATTCTTGTTCGCGTTCAATCGCTTCGAAGAGCGCTTTGAAATTGCCCTTTCCAAAACTCTTTGCTCCTTTTCTCTGAATAATTTCAAAGAACATGGTTGGGCGATCGAGTACAGGTTTTGTGAAGATTTGCAACAAATATCCTTCATCGTCGCGGTCGATAAGAATTCCTAAATCACGCAATGGAGCTAGGTCTTCATCTATCTTCCCTACACGATCAAGCACGGTGTCGTAATATGAATTGGGTACCGTCAAAAAATCTACACCTCTGCTCTTGAGCGCTGTTACTGTTTCAATGATATTATCCGTTGCCACGGCGATGTGCTGTACGCCAGCGCCGTTGTAGAAGTCAATGTATTCTTCGATTTGTGATTTTTTTCTGCCTTCAGCTGGTTCGTTGATAGGGAATTTGATGCGTCCGTTGCCATTGCTCATCACCTTACTCATCAGCGCGGTGTATTCTGTGCTGATGTCCTTATCATCAAATGAAACGAGCTGTGCAAAGCCCATCACTTTTGCATAAAATTCAACCCATTTATTCATCTCATTCCAACCCACATTTCCCACCATGTGATCAATGAATTTTAAGCCGACATCAGTGGGCTTGAAACTTGGATTCCACGCGCGATAACCTGGCATGAATACGCCATTATAATTTTTTCTTTCTACAAAAACGTGAAGCGTTTCACCGTAGGTGTGAATACCCGAAAGTACTACTTCACCGTCGTTGTCTTTTACAGTGGTAGGTTCCATGCAGCTCACGCCACCGCGCGCTGTTGTTTCTTTCCAACTTTTTGTGGCGTCGTCTACCCAAAGTGCTACCACTTTTACACCATCACCATGTTTGTTGATGTGTGCGTTGATGGGCCCTTCGGCAGATAGGGGAGAGGTGAGCACAAGACGAATCTTATCTTGCTGCAGCACATAACTCACGGTGTCTTTGCTTCCGGTTTCTAGGCCTTTGTAAGCAAGTGGTTGGTATCCCCAAGCGGCCATGTAGTAGTAGGCTGCTTGCTTTGCGTTGCCTACGTAGAGTTCTACGTGGTCGGTGCCGAGCAAGGGAAGAAAATCTTCGGCTTGTGGTACTACTTTTTCGAGTTGTAGGGATGTATTATCGGTGATCATGAATTTATTTTTTTGTAGTGAAAAATTATTTTTCTAACCATGAAGTGAGGTATCCTGGATCGGAGAGGTCAACAGCGAGTTGCGTTACTTTGAGTGGTCTGAAAGTATCGACCATGACTGCGAGTTCGCCTGTTTCTTTTTGGCCAATGCTGCGCTCCGTGGCACCTGGGTGCGGGCCGTGGGGAATGCCGCCCGGGTGCAATGAAATATAGCCTTTGTCCACATGATTGCGGCTCATGAAGTCGCCATCTACGTAGTACAAAACTTCATCCGAGTCGATATTGCTGTGATTGTAAGGCGCAGGAATCGCCTGTGGATGGTAGTCATACAAGCGCGGGCAGAAAGAACAAACAACAAAATTGTGCGCTTCAAACGTCTGATGCACGGGCGGCGGCTGATGCACGCGACCTGTGATTGGTTCAAAATCTTTGATGTTGAATGCGTATGGATAGTTGAATCCATCCCAACCAATCACATCAAATGGATGCGATGCGTATTCAAGTGTGTGCAACACATTTTCCTTTCTAATTTTCATGATGAATGTTCCCTTTTCATCGTGCGTTTCCAGATTCTGTGGTCTGCGGATATCACGTTCGCAATACGGGGAGTGCTCAAGTAATTGACCGAAATTATTGCGATAGCGTTTTGGAGTAAGTATGGGCGAAAAGGATTCGACGATAAACAAACGGTTGTCTGCACTATCAAATTCTATTTGATAAATCATACCGCGCGGAATCACTAGGTAGTCGCCGTATTCAAAAGGAATGTTACCTAGAAAAGTCCTCAAGGTTCCACTGCCTTTGTGGATGAAAATCATTTCATCAGCATCCGCATTTTTATAAAAATAAGTTGTCAAACTCTCAGTTGGCGCGGCGAGCGCAATGTTCAAGTCATTATTGAACAAGACTGTTTTTCTTGATTCTAAAAAGTCTTTTTCTGGAGCAACGTTGAATCCAGCTAACATCATCGGAGAGATGTTTTTGTCGATAGCGGCTATTGGAGCCACGTTCACTGGATTACCGACGCTTTTGATCATTGTCGGTCTATGCACATGATAGAGCAAAGAGCTCATTCCATGAAAGCCTTCGGTGCCGAATAGTTGTTCGTAATAAAGACCACCGTTTGGCTGTCTAAAGACGGTGTGGCGCTTGTGAGGTATTTGTCCTAATTGATGATAAAATGGCATGACTTCAATGTTCTGATATTCAACAGAGTTGTTTCTATTGAATGAAATTATGAAGCCAAAAGTAAATAGAGGAGGGGCAAACTAACTTCTAAACTGATTAAAATCATTTATAGAATCGTGGAGGCTCAATTTTGTTTGGTACCAAAAGCGCCTGAGGATAGAGTTTCTTTAGCTCGGCATAGTTTTTTTGAGCTTCGAGATTAGTTCTGAAATCGCCTACACGAACGACGTAGTCAGGAGTATTTTGTTCGATATATGCCTGCATTTTCAAGCCAGAACTGAGAAATTTAGCACGAACGTTTTTCGCGTCTGCGTAGGATCCGAGGAATATTTGAACGCGGTAACCCTTCATTTCAGATTTGCCGCGCATCTTTTTTTCCAAAGAATCAATTTTGGATGAAAGGATAAAATTGACGTCTCCAAGATTGCCTGTATATGACGAGTCGCTGCTTTGGCTGGTTGCAGAAAGAACCGAAATAACAAGTAGTGCGGTACAAAGAAAACGCGTAGTCATATTTGTGAAAAATAATAAAATGCAAAGGTAATGAAAGCGGGATGTAAAGAGAATTTTATGCCAAAACCTTAGCTATCTAATTGAGGTCAAATAAGGTGGCGCGATTCGTCATGGTATTGTCTTATTTAGAATGTTTATAAATTACAATTAAACACAATTCAGCCCCTTGTTGATGCGACTCGTGGTATAAATTTGCACCCATTCTATAGTGTAGAATCACGTAAAATACAGCAATAATGCGGTTTTCAGACAGTTTTTACAATCGGGTTCTCATCACACTTGCGTTGATCATTTCAACAGCACTAACATCTTTTGCAAGTATCCATGAAGGTGGTGATGTAGCCAAAGGAGAGCAATTGTTCAATGCGAACTGTGCCTCATGTCACAAAATCACCAACGAAGTGTTGGCTGCTCCTGGTCTCGGGGGCATCGACCAGCGCTGGGCAGGAAAGGATGCACTTCTCGTGAAGTGGATTCAAAATCCTCAGGCTGCTGCAGCTACCGGAGATGCTTACATCAAGCAATTGGTAGCCACCAACGTTCCTCTTTTCGGATGGATGGCTGGTCAAGCGGTAAGCGAGGCTGAAATCAAGGACATCTTGACTTACATCAAAACTCCTCCAGCAGGCGCTGCTGGCGGTGCTGCGGCTGGAGCAGTAAATGAGTGTCAAACGCTCGAAGAGCTTCAAGCGGCTGCTGAAGAGAATGAAGAGTCAGATGGCTTCATCTGGTTTATCATCATCGGTGTAATTTTCACAATTATCGCCATCTCCGCTGCGAACATCAGCCGTTCATTGAAAAATGCAATGAACGAGCGCGATGGTCTACCAGCAGAAGTAGAGCATTCATATTGGCATAATGTGAAGACTTGGATGTGGACCAACAAAACATTTGTATCCATCATTGGTGTATTCCTCGTTTGCTACTTTGTAGTAGTAGGTTACAGCAGTTTGATGGATATCGCTGTTTATGAAGGCTACACTCCAACGCAACCAGTATGGTTCTCACACAGCATTCACGTTTGTCAAAATGAAGTAGATTGTCAATACTGCCACAGCAGTGCTGCCAAGTCTAAGCATGCTGGTATTCCTTCAGTCAACGTTTGTATGAACTGTCATAAGGGTATCAATAAAGGCGCAATCACAGGCGAAAAAGAAATCAATAAGATCTACGCTGCCATTGGATTCGATCCAACAACAAAGCAGTATATCGAAAACTACGAAGAGAAGCCTATCGAGTGGAACAAGGTTCACAACCTTCCTGACCACGTTTACTTCAACCACGCACAACACGTGACTGTGGGTAACATTGACTGTAAGCAGTGCCACGGCCCGGTTGAGAAGTACACTGTTGGTCACCAAGCTACGATCGAAGAGATCAACGCTCAAGACCCAGCGGAAGTTCCAGGCTTGATTAAGCTGACAAAGCCAACACTCACTATGGGTTGGTGCTTGGAATGTCACAACAAATCTCAGGTGGATCTCACCAGCTCTGAGTACTACGAAGAAATGCACAACCGCTTCAAGGCTACTGGCCTTGGTCAGCGTACCATTCGCGATATCATGGAAGACGGTGAAATCACTGTTCGCGAAATGGGCGGTTGGGAATGTGGTAAGTGTCACTATTAATCTGAATTCGACCTACAACAATGGGAATGAATAAGAAATACTGGACCGGCTTAGATGAATTAAACAATACGCCGGCTTTCCAAGAAGCAATCTCTAATGAGTTCAGCAACACCGAGCGTGTTGAAGACTTCTTGAGCAATGATAAATTAAAGGAAACCAACACAGGTCGTCGCGACTTCCTCAAGTTCATGGGTTTCAGCGTAGCCGCTGCAACACTTGCCGCTTGTGAAACGCCCGTGGTGAAGAGTATTCCTTACGTAGTGAAACCAGAGGAAATCACTCCTGGTATCGCTAATTATTATGCTTCTACCTACTATGATGGAAATGATTATGGTAACATTCTCGTGAAAACACGCGAAGGTCGCCCAATCTTCATCAAAGGAAATAAGAGCCTTGGTCTTGCAAAAGGAAACATTGGTGCTCGCATCAATGCTTCTGTTATCGGTCTTTACGATAGCGCTAGACTAAAGGGTCCAAAGAAAGGTGGTAGCGATATCACTTGGACAGACTTAGACAACGAAGTGAAGGGTGCTCTTGCTTCTGCACGCAGCATTCGCATCGTTTCTAACACAATCATCAGCCCTTCAACTCAAAGAGCAATCAACGATTTCTCTACAAAATATGCTGGTAAAGTGAAGCACGTTCAATACGATGCTATCTCGTACAACGGTATTACAAAGGCCAATCTTTCCACTTTTGGAAAGGCAGTAGTTCCACACTACGATTTTGGCAAGGCTGACGTAATCGTGAGCATCGCAGCTGACTTCCTAGGTACTTGGCTTACTCCAGCGATGTATCAAATAGGATACTCTGAAGGTCGCGATGTGGATAATGGAAAAATGAGCAAGCACTTCCAGTTCGAGTCAGTAATGTCTCTTACCGGTTCAAACAGTGACGAGCGTATTCCAATCAAGCCTTCACAAGAAGGTAAAGTTGCAGCTGCTATTTATGCATCAATCACAGGTTCTACTGAGAAAGTAGAAGGTGTGAATGAAGTGGTGTTCAACAAAATGATCACTGCTCTCAAAGGCGCTGCTGGAAAGAGTTTGGTTGTTGCTGGTAGCAACGATCCAAATGTTCAATTGATCATTAACGCCATCAACCAAGCACTTGGTAACTATGGCAAAACAATAGACATCAACAATCCAATCACACTTTACAGAGGTAATGATGCGGATATGATGGCTCTCGTAGATGAGATGAACGCTGGTGCTGTTGATGCTTTGATCGTATATGGTGCTAATCCATCATACTCTTGGTATCAGGCAGACAAGTTCAACACTGGTCTCAGCAAGGTGAAGACGAGCATTAGCTTTAGCGGTTTTGCTGATGAAACAGCGAACCGTTGCACTTATATGGCTCCAGATCATCACTACCTAGAATCATGGAATGACTTCTCATTCATGAATGGTCGTATAGATTTGGCTCAGCCTGCGATCACTCCATTGTACAATACACGCCAAGCTCAAGAGAGCATGTTGCGTTGGGCGGATAATGGTTCATCATACTATGACTATATGCGCACCACGCACAATGGTTCGTACACGTCTGCGATGATGGCCACAGACAGTTCATGGAACATGGCAGTTCACAACGGAACCTTCGCCGCCACAGTAGCCCCAGCTCTTACAGATTCTCTAACCGCTACTCCTACCCCTACTCCTACTCCTACTCCTACTCCTACTCCTACTGCTGCCCCTGCTCCTACTCTCAACGTAGCTGCAGCAATTAGCGCGGTGAAGGCAGTGAAAGGTGGTACTTGGGAGGTAGCACTGTATGAGAAGATTACAGTAGGTAACGGTAATCAGGCCAACAACCCTTATTTGCAAGAAACCCCAGATCCAATCACGAAAGTGACCTGGGACAACTATATCACGATGTCTCCTCTCGATGCAAAAGAGTTTGGATACAACGTAAATCTAGGTCAAGAGTCTGCTGCTACAGTTGCGAAAGTGACAGTAAACGGCAAAGAAATGACCCTTCCTGTATTCCCTGCACCTGGTCAAAAGCGCGGCACTATCGGTATCGCACTTGGATACGGTCGCGGAGCAGGCAATGAAGAAATTGGAAGCGCCGCATACCAAATAGGTGAATATGGCGAACACATGCTCGTTGACGACAAGCGCGTTCCGATCGGTAAAAATGCATTCGCTTTGGCTACTATAGCAGACGGAGTGCCAGTATATGCTGCTTACAGCGCCAATGTAGATATTACAGAAGAGGAATATTTCCTTGCAACGACTCAAATGCAGAACACTGTAATGGGTCGCGATTCTGTAGTGAAAGAGACAACTTTCGCCACTTTCATGGCGGAAAAAGACAAGAAGAAAGGAACAGCTACATACAACATGGTTCCTGCTCTTGTAGTGCATGAAGACATCAATAAGGATGGAAAAATCAATGCGCAGGATAAAAAACCAACGAGTGAGATTGACCTTTGGGCAGATCACCCTGTAGAAGGCGTAGGCCACCGCTGGGGATTGACCATCGACTTGACTTCATGTCTTGGTTGCGGTGCTTGTATTACAGCTTGTCATACTGAGAATAACGTTCCAGTAGTAGGTAAAGAAGAAGTATTGAAGCACCGTGATATGCACTGGTTGCGTATCGACCGCTACTTCAGTTCAGATTTCGCAACGGTAGAAGAAACTTCTGCCGCAAAAGACCTCGGAACAATCGCTGCATACCGTGATATGGAAAACGCTGCTGAGAATCCTCGCACCGTTCACATGCCAATGATGTGTCAGCACTGTAACCACGCTCCTTGTGAGACAGTGTGTCCAGTGGCTGCTACTGTTCACAGCAATGAAGGTCTCAACAACATGGCTTACAACCGTTGTATCGGTACTCGTTACTGCGCAAACAACTGTCCATATAAAGTTCGTCGCTTCAACTGGTTCAACTATGTGACCAATGACAAGTTCTCGAACTTCAACCCATCACAAGGCGAAATGACACGTATGGTATTGAACCCAGACGTAACAGTTCGTACACGTGGTGTAATGGAAAAATGCAGCATGTGTCAACAGCGCATTCAAGAAGGTAAGTTGGAAGCTAAGAAGGCTGGTGTTCCAGTTCCAGATGGCTCTATCCAAACTGCATGTGCTGAAGCATGTCCAACAAACGCAATCGTATTCGGTGACTTGAACGATCAGGCTTCATTGAACACTAAGCGCTCACAGAACGTTCGTTCTTACCACGCTCTCGAAGAAGTGGGAATTCAGCCGAACGTATTCTACATGACAAAAGTTCGCAACATTGAAGAAACCGAAGCATAATCTACGAAGATCATGATTAAAGAAGCATCAATAAGAAAACCTCTTATTCTCGGTCATAAGACTTACGGCGACATCACTAATGACGTGGTTAGTCCTATCGAGGGTCCTGCTCCAAAGCAGTGGAAGATTGCCATCACTATTGCCGCTATCGTGGCGCTCTATGGTGTTGGATGTATTATGTATCTCGTAGCAAACGGTATCGGTACTTGGGGATTGAACAAAACTGTAGGTTGGGCGTGGGATATCACGAACTTCGTATGGTGGGTTGGTATCGGTCACGCTGGTACACTTATCTCTGCGGTGTTGTTGTTGTTCCGCCAGCGTTGGCGCATGGCGATCAACCGAAGCGCTGAAGCGATGACCATCTTCGCGGTAATCATGGCGGCCCTTTTCCCTGTATTCCACATGGGGCGTGTGTGGCTCGCTTACTGGACACTTCCACTTCCTAACCAATTCGGTTCTTTGTGGCCCAACTTCAACTCAGCGTTGATGTGGGACGTATTTGCGATTTCAACTTACTTCTCTGTATCATTGGTATTCTGGTACATCGGACTTATCCCAGACTTCGCAACAATCCGCGATAGAATGGTGAATCCAAAAATGAAGAAGTTCTATAGCATTCTTTCATTCGGTTGGTCTGGCCGCGCTAAGCACTGGACACGTTTCGAAGAAGTATCGCTCGTTCTTGCTGGTATTGCAACTCCTCTTGTATTCTCTGTACACTCTATCGTATCGATGGACTTCGCTACCTCAGTAATTCCAGGATGGCACACCACCATCTTCCCTCCATACTTCGTATCGGGTGCGGTATTCTCTGGTTTCGCGATGGTATTGACGCTCCTTTTGATTATGAGAAAGACCATGCGTCTCGAGGCTTACATTCACATGAAGCACGTTGAATACATGAACATCGTAATCATCGTTACAGGTTCTATCGTGGGTGTGGCTTATTTGACAGAGCTCTTCATTTCATGGTATAGTGGTGTAGAATACGAATCTTATGCGTTCATCAACCGTTTCTCTGGACCTTACGCTTGGTCGTATTGGATGATGATGACGTGTAACGTAATCAGCCCGCAGCTTTTCTGGTTTAAGAAAATCCGCACCAGCTTGACGGCAACGTTCATCCTATCGATTGTTGTAAACATCGGTATGTGGTTCGAGCGTTTCGTAATCATCGTGACTTCAATTCACCGCGACTACACGCCAGGTGCATGGGGCGAATTCCACCCATCTTCAATTGACATTGGATTATTTATCGGAACCATCGGTATATTCTTCACCTTGTTCTTATTGTTTGCGCGCTACTTCCCAGTGCTCGCTCTCAACGAGTTGAAGACCATCTTGAAGGTATCTGGTGAGAGTTACAAAAACGATAAAAGTCATTAAGTAAAAGCATTAGTACATTATTACTATGGCAAATAAAGTATTCCACGTGATGTATGACGACGACCAAAAGTTGATGGACGCCGCTCGTGCCCTTGTAGCTCAAGGTATTCGCGTAAAAGATGTATTTTCTCCATTCCCAATTCACGGATTGGATCCAGTGATTGGTGTAAAGCGCACGCGCTTGGCCATCACATCTTTCATGTATGCTACCACAGGTACTCTCCTTGCAATCATCGGTACGTGGTACTTTATGGTGCATGACTGGGACTGGAATATTGGTGGTAAACCAAACTTCAGTTGGATCGAAAATGCCCCTGCATTCGTTCCTGTGATGTTCGAATTCTCGGTATTCTGTGGTGCACACGGAATGGCGATCACTTACCTCCTTCGCAACGGCACATTACCTGGAATGCCTGCTAGCAATCCAGATCCACGTACTACAGACGATAAGTTTGTGATGGAAATCGTGACAGAGCAGAATTCTTCAATGTCAGCATCTGATATCGAAGCAAAGATTCGCGCTACTGATGTTTATGAACTCAGCATTAAGGATTATTGAGATGAAAAGAGTATTTAATATTTTCTTCGGGGTGCTAGCTACTACTACATTGTTTGTAGCCTGCACGACAGACCCAAATGCACCGGGTGTAGAATATATGCCTGACATGTATCGCTCACCAGCACCAGAGGCTTATGTAGACTATGGTTCTGCTAAGCATGTGGATTGGACTCAAGAACAGAAGCAAGCAGCAGGTATCAAGCCAACTTTGGTGCGTAAGCCAGCTCCTGGTACTATCCCATTCACAGGAAGTGCAGAAGCAGCTGTTTTTGTAATGCCATATGCGTTAAAAAATACTGCGGAAGATTATGAATTGGCCGCCACAATGGTGAAAAGCCCAATTACATCAACAAAATTCCACGTTGAGAAAGGAAAGAAGATCTACACTCACATGTGCGTTCACTGCCATGGTAAAGAAGGTCACGGTGACGGAGCAATCTCAAAGAATGGCCATATTCTGGGTATTCCAGATTATGCAACCAAGTTGAAAGATCTTCCAGAGGGCAAGATGTATCATACCATTACATACGGTAAGGGTTTGATGGGTCAGCACGCTTCTCAGCTCAACCAGCTTGAGCGTTGGCAAGTAATTGAATATGTAAAATGTTTGCAACAAGGTGTTAGCAATCCTGAATTTGATGCCAACGATATGTTGGTTTTGAATAAGACTGCCGCAGCTCCAGCAGACTCAATTAAGTAAAAAACTCCTACTAACCCGGTTTGACCAAGGATATGGCACAAGAAAATAAGTTGCATTTTGAATTTCCATCTAACGTAAAGAAGGGCACAATGATACTCATGGTTGTGGGTGTCATCGCAATGGCTCTTGGATGGTTTGCAGATAAAACAGATCATCACCAATACTGGTGGGCTAACCTATTGATCAATGGATTTTTCTTCTTTGCGATCGCGTTAGGTGCGCTTTTCTTCTATGCATTGCAATATGCAGCAGAAGTAGCATGGTCAGCCATGCTCAAAAGAATCTTCGAAGCAATCTACTCCTACATCCCAATTGGGTTTGGTGTTATTTTCTTCGTTTTACTCGTTGGTCAATTTCATGGTCACCACTTGTACCATTGGATGGACAGCAGCGTATATGTTGAAGGCACTCCAGAATATGACCCAATCATAGCCAACAAGCGCCCTTATTTGTCGCCTTGGTTTTTCTGGTTGCGTACAATAGTATATGGAGCAACCTTCATCTATTTTGCCCGCACATTCCGCAAATGGTCTTTGCAAGAAGACGAAGTAGGTGGTACTGAAATCCACTTCCGTTTCTTCCGTAAGTCTGCTGTATTCCTCGTATTCTTCGCGGTATTCAGCTCTACACTTGCTTGGGACTGGTTGATGAGTATCGATGTTCACTGGTTCTCTACCATGTATGGTTGGTACATCTTCGCAGGCATGTGGGTTTCTGCAATTACCATCACAACACTTTTGGTAATCTGGTTGAAAGGAAAAGGTTACCTTGCTAGCGTAAACGATTCGCACATTCATGACCTAGGAAAATGGATGTTCGCAATCTCTATGTTGTGGAGCTACTTGTGGTTCTGTCAATACATGTTGATTTGGTACTCTGATATTCCAGAAGAAATTACCTATTATAAGGAAAGATACGACCACTATATGTGGGGAATGTGGGGAGTTTTTGCAGTGAACTTTGCAATACCTTTCTATGTTCTTATAGCACGTGACGCAAAGAGAAACTTCAAGTTCTTGACAAGAGTTGGGGTTATCATCATCCTTGGTCACTGGGCAGATCTTTATATCGCCGTTATTCCAGGGACTATTCATGGCCACTTGGAGTGGGGATTCGGAGAAGCTCATCACACTACTTTCGTTGGCTGGTTTGAAATAGGAATGTTCCTCGGCTTCCTTGGATTATTCGTTTACACTATTTTAAACACATTGAGTAAGGCTCGTATCACTCCTGCTAAGCATCCATTCTTACAGGAAAGTGAACACCACAGCATCTAAGTTAGTTTGAATAAGAACAGAGAAAAAAAGATACAGACATGAAACTTTTAATACTGTTGGTCGGCGTTTTGGGAATCATCGCGATTGCTCAATTGACCAAAGTTTACGAATTGACAAGAGGCATGCGCAAAACCCGTGAGGAAGATATTTCTCCGGCTGACAACAAGCTTCAAGCAAACTTGATGCTCGTTTGGATGTTCATCTTCTTTGGTGGAGTTATTTGGTTGTACTCACGCTACGGCAATTATTTGCCAGAGTCTGCTTCTGAACACGGAGTAGAGGTGGACAACCTTATGAAGATTAACATTTGGATGATCACGATTGTATTCTTCATCGTGAATGCGCTATTGTTCATCTTCTCCTACAAATATTATTATAGAAAAGACAGAAAGGCTCGCTTCTTCGCTCACGACAATCGTCTTGAGATGATTTGGACTTTGATTCCCGGTGTTACTATGGCGTTCATTATCGTTTATGGTTTGATCACTTGGAACCACATGACAGGTCCAGCTTCAGCGGATGCCATTCAAGTAGAAGTTTATTCGAAGCAATTCGGTTGGATAGTGCGCTACCCTGGCGATGACAAGACTTTCGGATCGTCTACATACAATTTGATCGACCCAGCGGCGAACCCACTAGGACTTATCAATGGCGAGAACGTTAAAACAAGAGTTGAAGCAATTGATGCTGACATCGAAAAGTTGAAGGCCGAAATTGAAGCAAATGAGAAATTGCCATTGTGGCCAGACTCATATGTGGAAAGCCAAAACGAAAAGCTCTATCGTCTTGTTCGTTTGAAGCAACGTATTCTCGATATCGATGAAACCAAAAACCCAAAGACAGGTATCAGCGAATGGGTGGCAGCCAACGACGATAGAATTGTGAATACTGAACTACACATCCCTGTAGGTAAGGAAGTGGAATTCATTTTCCGTTCACAAGACGTTATTCACAGTGCCTATATGCCTCACTTCAGAGCGCAGATGAACACTGTACCAGGTATTCCTACAAGATTTAAAATGAAGCCAACCATCACTACTGAAGAGATGAGACAAAAACTCGGCAATGACGAGTTCAATTACATTCTCCTCTGCAATAAGGTGTGTGGCGTTTCTCACTACAACATGAAAATTAATGTGATTGTTGAATCTGAGAAAGATTACCTTGCGTGGGTGGAAAAACAAAAGAAATTCAAGCAAGACGAAACACAAGAAGAATCATCATCCTCTACTACAGATAGCACAGCTGTTACTGGAATTCCAGCAGTAGTTGTAAAAAACATCGCACAAAAGAAATAAATTAAAATTTAATCAGAGGACCAAGAAATGGGAGCACACGCAGAACACGCACAGGGCCACGGTCATGAGCACCATGAGGAGAGTTTTGTTTCTAAGTACATCTTCTCTCAAGATCACAAAATGATTTCTAAGCAGTTTTTGATTACTGCTATCTTTATGGGAATCATCGCCGTGATGTTGTCGGTATTTTTCCGCCTCCAACTCGGATGGCCAGGAGAAAGTTTCGGCATTTTGAATTTCTTCCTAGGTGACAAGTGGGCACCAAACGGAGTATTGAATGGTAATGCTTATTTAGCAATGGTTACCATTCACGGTACCATCATGGTATTCTTCGTTCTTACAGGAGGTTTGTCAGGTACATTCGCCAACTTACTCATTCCATTGCAGATTGGGGCTCGCGATATGGCATCAGGTTTCTTGAACATGTTGTCATTCTGGTTCTTCCTCGCGTCTTCTATCATCATGGTAGCTTCATTATTCGTAGAAGGTGGAGCAGCATCAGGTGGTTGGACAGTTTATCCTCCGCTTTCTGCCCTTCCTCAGGCAATGCCAGGTTCTGGTACAGGTATGACATTGTGGTTGATTTCAATGGTATTGTTCGTAGCTTCTTCACTTTTGGGTGGTTTGAACTACATCGTTACCATCGTAAACCTCCGCACCAAGGGAATGAAGATGACACGTCTTCCACTCACCATGTGGGCGTTGCTCGTTACAGCTATCCTTGGTGTATTGTCATTCCCAGTTCTTGTATCTGCGGTAGTATTGCTTTTGATGGATCGTGGTTTCGGTACAGCGTTTTACCTTTCAGATATCTTTATCGAGGGTCAGGCACTTGACGTTACTGGTGGTTCACCGATCCTCTATCAACACTTATTCTGGTTCCTCGGACACCCAGAAGTTTATATCGTATTGTTGCCTGCATTGGGTATTTCATCAGAGGTAATTTCTACCAATGCTCGTAAGCCAATCTTTGGTTATAAGGCAATGGTTGGTTCTATCCTCGCGATTGGTTTCCTTTCGTTCATCGTATGGGGTCACCACATGTACGTAACGGGTATGAACCCATTCATTGGATCAGTATTCGTATTTACTACTCTTTTGATTGCGATTCCTTCTGCTGTGAAAGCGTTTAACTATATCACAACGTTATGGCAAGGTAATATCCGCTTTACGCCTGCGATGTTGTTTTCAATAGGTCTTGTATCAACGTTCGTAACAGGTGGTCTTACTGGTATCATCCTCGCTGACTCAGCGCTCGATGTGAACGTGCATGACACCTATTTCGTAGTAGCACACTTCCACATTGTAATGGGTATGTCCGCAATCTTCGGAATGTTGGCAGGAATCTATCACTGGTTCCCCAAGATGTTTGGTCGAATGATGAATACGAAATTCGGTTACGCCCACTTCTGGTTGACATTAATTTGCGGATACGGTGTATTCTTTCCAATGCACTTTGTGGGAATGGCAGGAGCACCACGTCGTTACTATAGCTATTCAGAATTTGAATTCTTGGATTGGGTAATGGACTTGAATCCTTTGATCTCCACCTTCGCTATCATCGGAGCGGCTGCACAAGTATTGTTCTTGTTCAACTTCTTCCACAGCATTTGGTATGGTCAAGTGGCTACACAAAACCCATGGGGTTCAAACACTTTGGAGTGGACTACACCAGTAGAACACATCCACGGCAATTGGCCTGGTGCAATTCCAGAAGTACACCGTTGGGCTTACGACTACAGCAACCCGGAGCACGAAGAAGACTTCGTTCCTCAGGTTGTTCCCCTCAAGCCCGGCGAACACGCACATTAAAAAATTCGGAATTCGGAATTCGGAATTCGGAAAAAAGATCAAAGTTATAGAATTAAAAGCGCTCCGATTGGGGCGCTTTTTTTATTGTCCATTTGCAATTCGCAATTAATAATTCGCAATTAATAATTCGCAATTAGGAAACCTTTATTCCACGGTCGCTTCGTCGCTCGTCGCTTTCCCTTGTTCCCTAATCCCCTTGTTCCCCAAAATCCCTTGTTCACTGTTCCCTAATCCCCTTGTTCCCCAAAATCCCTTGTTCCTTGTTCCCCTGCTTACCTTTGCCCTATGCGAAGGATTTTCGGAATAAGTATAGTGCTAATCGGAATGTGTGCGTTTGCGCACGCCCAAAGCGTCAATCTTTCTGATTCGTTGTATCAAGTGTTTAGAAATAAACCAAAGCCATCGTTAAAACTCGATTTTCGGAATTCATTTATTACAGGAAGTACCGTTCAGATTGGTGGGGTGAAAGCGGGAATGAGTTTTGGTAAAACACTTAATTTGGGCGTAGGTTATAGCTGGCTTTACAGTCATTTTGATCAAGTTTATTTTCAAGAAGGAATAGAAAAAATAGGACGTCTTCGCATGCGTTATCTGGGACCGTATGTAGAATACTCATTCTACAGAAAGAATCCTTGGGAGGCGATGGTTACAGCAAACATTAGTTACGGAAGTATCTTCCTCGACCCCAATGGAAGAAGAGCTGGAGAACGGTTATTGGAATCAGGAGCCTTTATTTACGAACCCACCATTGCATTTGAATATAAGATTGCTAATCTCGTAGGCGTTGGCGCTGGATATGGCTATCGCTTCGTTTCTAGGGGCAATAGAGACATCGAACAACAATTTACGGCTCCTGTTTACGTCTTGAGATTTCGATTGATTTTAGACCGCTTTGAGAAGCTCTGGAAAGATCGGGTAGGGAAGGAGGAGTGACGCGCAATTACATTTACTTTTGAAACGAGATGACAGACGGATTTGATATCAGGCATGAAGCCGATCAGCCCACCGACAAGGAGCTGGACAAAGTATTGCGACCCAAAAGTTTTGACGACTTTACAGGACAAGGGCAAGTATTAGAAAATTTGGAAGTTTTTGTGAAGGCAGCCAAGTTGCGCGCTGAAGCACTCGATCACGTTTTGTTTCACGGACCTCCCGGTCTAGGCAAGACCACACTCGCCTACATCATCGCCAATGAAATGGGCGTGAGCATGAAAACCACCTCTGGTCCTGTCCTCGACAAACCTGCCGACCTTGCCGGTTTGCTCACCAATCTCGAACCCAACGACGTATTGTTTATTGATGAAATACATCGACTCAGTCCGGTAGTAGAAGAATATCTCTACTCAGCGATGGAAGATTACTGCATCGACTTGGTGATAGATACCGGACCGAACGCTCGTTCGGTTCAGATTAAATTGAATCCATTTACCTTGGTGGGAGCCACCACACGCAGTGGATTGCTCACCGCACCATTGCGTGCGCGCTTTGGCATCAATGCGCGATTGCAATATTATGACGCGAAGACATTGACGAATATTGTAGAGCGCAGTTCGGAATTGTTGCGCATCGAAATCAAAGAAGAAGCAGCGTATGAAATTGCTCGTAGAAGCCGAGGAACTCCTCGTATTGCGAATGCATTGTTGAGACGTGTGCGCGACTTTGCGCAAATCAAAGGCGATGGAACGATAGAAATCAATATCACAAAAACTGCGTTGAATGCGCTCAATGTGGATACCTTGGGCTTGGATGAAATGGACAACAAGATATTGACGACCATGATGGACAAGTTCAACGGCGGCCCTGTTGGACTCACCACCATTGCCACCGCCGTAGGCGAAGATGCCGGAACGATAGAAGAAGTATATGAACCGTTTTTAATTCAAGAAGGTTTCCTCACGCGCACCCCGCGCGGGCGTCAACTCACCGAACTCACCTACAAACACCTCGGCAAAATCCGCAAACCGGTTGCGGGGAAGTTGTTTTAACGAGGGACTAGCGACAAGCGACGGAGCGACGGAGCGACGGAGGGACTTTCTAATTCTGAATTCCAAATTCCAAATTCCAAACTCCAAATTCCCGTTCCTGTTACTCCGTCAACACAAACTCATGCTGCACATGCACGTGCTCGCCTTTTACGAGGATGTAATATTGTCCAGGCTTCCAATCTTTCGTGCTCACTTTGTAAGCGTGTACGCCCGGCGTCAGCTCGGCGTTGGCCTGATATCCTAAATAAG
>JBKCOM010000043.1:0-32086 GCA_046309775.1 Flavobacteriales bacterium | reverse complement strand
TAATTGCGTAGCAGCATTGCCAGGTAATGGAACTGCAGGCGTGAATAACACCCCTTCGAATCCACTCATGCCGTTGCGAACGCGAGCATCCACAGAATAAATCAACTCGGTAACGTCAGAAAGTGATGGTTCGCCATCATTTAACGACACTCCATCACAAGCCACCTCGATTACCTCTTCGGCTGTAATTACCGGATTTGTATTATCTTGAACGAATATAGTATGCGTTGCAGTTTCAACATTTCCGCAAAGGTCTGTAGCTGTTAAAGTACGGACAACCGAATATTCATTCGGGCAGTTTCCTTCTTCAATTATTTCTGATATTACAACCTCCACTTCACCTTCACAATTGTCAGAAACTACATACTCAGTTTCTGGAAGAGTGTCTTCACATGACACGAATGAAGTTTCAGAAACCGAATCAAAAGATGGTGCAGAGTTGTCAAATACATAATAAGAGGCACTTGCAGAACCAATATTGCCACAAGCGTCAGTAGCGCTCCATGTGCGAACTATAACATATTCATTCGGGCAACCACCAGTGATGGTATCGGTCACAAATGTCAAAGAAACAACTTCATTACATGAATCGTCTGCGGTTGCTTGACCGTATTCAATTTCTTGATCACATGAGAATTGACCTCCCATAGGAGCTTCAACAATCGGATCAGTAGAATCTATAAAAGTATATACGGTAGAAGCTGTGAATGAATTGCCGCAGTTGTCTGTAGCTGTCCATGAATAAGTGATTGTATTTTCACAGCCTGGTACTTCCGTTACGGTTGAAACAATTGTAAGATCTTCATCGCAATTGTCGCCAAATTCGATTGTAGGTTCAGCTACGATAGTGCCACATTCAAATGTTTGATCTTCAGTTTGACTTACCACATATGGATTTTCGCCATCCGTCAAGGTAATTACCTGAACGAAAGTTGAACTGTTGCCGCATGCGTCAGTAGACGTATATGTTCTGATAACTCTTCCTTGACAGCCACCACTCACCAATTCATCTTGATGTGTAGTAGTAAAGTCATTACAATTATCAGTTACGAATACGTATTCGCCTTGATAGTCATCACATGGTAATGTGATGTCTAGTTCTCCTGTAATCACTGGAGCAACCTCATCAATGAAATTGATATATTGATTAAAGGTGCTCGAGTTTCCGCACTCATCTGTTGCGGTCCACACGCGTGTGAAACCTTCTGTACAGCCTTCATTCCAGAATTCACCATCTTCAAATTCGAAGGTCAATTCTCCACAATTGTCAGAAGCAATTGGCTGAATAACCGGCACTGATGCGATATCACAAGCATAAGTGAATTGATCTTCATTTGCATCATCGAAGGTTGGGTCTGTTACGTCCTGAACAGTGTAAGTAACGCTTGAAGAAGCATTGTTTCCACAATTATCAGTGACAGTCCAGGTATATACAATTTGGTAATTGTATTGACAAGTTCCTGCAATAGTATCTTGAATAAATGTCAATTCTAAATCTTCATCGCAATTGTCATCGTAGCTCGGAGTGCTTGGAGCAACATATGGAGCGTCACAATCGAAACTTTGAGGCTCGAGCGTGGCGATCGTAGGATTGGTCAAGTCAGTAACAGTGATGGTTGTTGTTGCTTCGGAAATATTTTCACAATAATCCATCGCTTCCCAATGCCAAACAATTTGATAAGTACACTCATCAATTTCGACAATGGTCTGTTCGTTTACCAATACTTGAACTTCATATCCACAAGCATCATAGATAGCGATATCTGGAATCTGCGTTGGAGCTTGGTCACAATCCACAGTTGCATCTGCAGGGTTCTCAATTACCGGACCTTGATTGTCGATAATAGAGATATACTGAACGGCAGTTGTAGAGTTGCCGCAGCCGTCAGTAGCGATCCAGTTTCTAACAATCACACCATAACAACCACCAGAAGACAATCCATCTTGGAAGGTTACAGTAACGTCATTGCAATTGTCTGAAACGCTTGGTGCCTGAAGATTTTCCAATTCTCCACATTGAATGTGAATGTAAGGATTGAACGTACCAAACTGAGGCGCAATATTGTCAGTTATAGTGATAATTTGCTCAGCAGTGATGGAGTTTCCGCAGTCATCTGTAGCCGTCCATGAACGGATGATTTGTTCGCCACATGGAAGTTCAATGACTTGTTCAGGATTTTCTACCACTGTCAAATCTTGATCGCAGCTATCACCAAAAGTAGCTGGTGCAGATGTTGGAATAACTGTATTGCATGCTAGTGAGTAGCTTTCAGGAGAAGTAAGAATGAATGGAGCAACATCGTCTACTATGTGCACGAGCTGTGAGAAGGTGATAGAGTTACCACACAAATCAGTTGCTGTTACAGAGCGTGATATTGTTTGTTCGCATCCAGGTTCAGAGATTGCGCTCAATTCATCTATATCCAAGTTTTCTGTACAATTGTCATCGAATGAAACTTGCAATGAAGGAACTGCGGTGCCGCAGCTCACCCAAATTTCGTTTTCAGGAGCCGAAATAATGCTCGGCGCCACATCATCAACAACGGTAATATTTTGGAAACAATATCCAACATTACCACAGTTGTCTGTTCCTGAATATGAACGAACGATTTCTTTGTTACAATCTGTTCCCTCTACTTCATCTTCTACCCAAGCATAATTAATGCTTCCTGGACATTCCGCAGAAACAAGTGAAACGAGCGAAGCGTCTGGTGCTGGAACGTCATTAATGCATGAGAGTGTGAGATTTTCTGGACATGCTAGTTCAGGAAGATCTTCACAAATATTTCCTTGGATGAGAAGTGAATTGCTTAATTCAAAACAACCTTCAATGTTGTTAGCTGAGATGTCTTCGATATTTGAACCAACTTCGATTCCAGATACAACACCAGAATATGAAATGGAGTAAGCGTAGAATTGACCTTCGCCATAGGAAGACATATTAAATGTTCCTGTCTCATTGATGGCAAGAATATTTCCTTCGTCATCAGTAAGTAGGAATTCAAAGTTCTCACCAGGAGTAACAGCATTACTCACAACAGAAATGATGTCATTAAATCCATCATTTAGGCAGTACGGAGTTGGACCTGAATTTGGACCAAATGAAATGGTTCCTGCTTGACATAAGAAGATAGAGAAGCTATTTGCTTTGATGAATACACCAGAGTCAAGGTTACTATCAGAAACGTCTGCAATTGCAAATTTGAAGGTGTAAGTTTCGCCAGGTACAATTGCAATTTGTGCCGTCAATACCACCGTGAATCCATCATACATGATAGAAGTTCCAGTGGTGTTGTTGATGTAATAAGCAGCATTTCCTAGCGAAAGACAACCTCCAGAAGTTCCATTGGAACCTGGAGTTCCGTTGTTGATGCTGTTTACTGTTACTGGTAATGTAGAAGAAGGCACCAGTGCCACATTTACATTATTGTAAGATCCGCCAAGGGGGTTAGGGCCGCTCACAAAGAAACCGAAGATGTCATTGAATTCTGAACATACGTATTCATTGTATTCTTCTGATCCAAATACGTACTGGACAGTTATAAAATCACTTTCTGCTTCGAAGTCGAAAGTTAGAGCACACACGTCACGAATACTGAAAGTGGTATAGTTGTCCAAGTCGCTGTCGCCGTCATATGCACTTGGCTGATTCACGGATGTGTTGCCAGATGCAGAATTGCCCGCATCGTCAGCATTTCCGGAAGTCAATAGAATCCCATTGCTCAAGCCGATGTTGGTGGTATTGCCCGCGCTGAATAATCCAGCTCCACCTTCTCCGCATCTGAGTTGTGCATTGCTAATGGTAACTCCGGAACCAACAATTTGATTGGCAAGTTGTGTCGCGGTGATATTATCATCCACGATCAACTGTCCTGTGGAAATAGTACTAATCATCGTTGCAATGATTAGCAATACACCACAACTGATGTTGTAAAAATGTCTCATGGTTATTGGTAGTTGGTTAGGTATTAATTTCTGATAGGATTGGCTGTGGTGATTTCTTGTAGGTAGGTATTCCACTCAGCAACATCCCAAGTGGGCTGCTTCGAGCGTTGGATCATTACCACAGCTTTTTGACTTTCATACATCACACGGAAAGTAACAAATTCAGTATTGAGCTCCTCAAAAAAGGATACTGCTAAATCACTGTTTTCGAAACTTATACCTGTAAGTTGAAAGGTATACATGTTTTTAAGCGGTTGGTCAACAGGAATTTGCAGAACCCCTGCTTCATTTAGCGATGCTTGAGGGTTGTTTTGACCAAAAACGTTCGACGAAAAGAATAAAGAAATCGTCAAAACGAGAGCTCCAACGAGTCTTGGTGCGTTCATTTTTGTTGCTAATGATTTAATTAACATAGGTTTAGGGGTTAAGTGTTATTCCTCGTGCTCTCGATTGGAGTATGAAGAAAGAGCAAAGGTATATAAGTTTTTACGATAAAAGAGCATTAATATTAAATAAATTATGTTTGGAGGAAGAAAAAAGTTGGTTGATAGACAAAATAGTAAGGTTCGTCGAAAGTTAGGGTTTGGGTATGAAGTGCATTTTTTTTGGCGGGAGGTTCAAATGGAGCGGTATGAATTGAAATTTGAGTGGATTAAAGGCTGTCCTATCTTCGCGTCATGATTATAGTAGGAGACGCTCTCATCAGCGAAGAAATTTTTGAGGAGCACTTTGTTTGCGACCTGAACGCATGTAAAGGTGCCTGTTGTGTGGAGGGTGAAAGTGGAGCGCCTTTGACGGAAGATGAGCTCCCCCTTCTCGAAATGGCTTACCCTGCAGCAAAAGAATACATGACACCGGAGGGAATTCGAGCCATCGAAAATGAGGGTATCTACACCGAGGATGATGATGGAGATCTTGTTACAACGCTAGTTGGTCATCATGGCGCCTGTTCCTTTGTCTTTTACGATGAAAAAGGAATTGCAAAATGCGCTCTTGAAAAGGCGTATCTGGAGGGAAAGACAAATTGGAAAAAGCCCCTCAGTTGTCATTTATATCCAATCCGACTCACTAAGCTTAAAGAATACATTGGTGTGAATTATCACCGTTGGCCAATATGCAAGCCCGCATGCGACTGCGGCAGTGCTCTGCAGGTGCCCGTCTATCGGTTTTTGAAAGAGCCACTTATAAGAAAGTTCGGAGAAGAATGGTATGCTCAACTTGAAGAGGTATACAAACTTTGGAAAGAGGAAAATGCCTAGGTGACGCTATTCACCTAAGTATATTAATAATTAAAGATTTATAGACTCTTCAAGCGCCCCGTTTGAATGCATCTTTGCCTTCGATGAAGATGTTTTACTTTCATACCATCTTGTGCTTATGCATCATTCAAAGTGCCCACGGCCAGTGGAATTATACCGTAGAAAGCACTTCGGGTATCAATACTGCGGGGCATGATGTGATAACATCCGTCAGTGAAGGTCGCGTATTTTTCTCATCGAGTCAAAGTAAAACAAGTGCGCAGCAGACATGGAGCATTAGCGATCTAACAAACGTTTACTGTGCAGAAAGGACGTCGAATTTTCTAGAGTTGACCAACCCTCAAAAGCTGCATTCCTTTAAAAATGTAAAAAACGAAAGTGGCGCTTCTTACTCTAATTCGTTGGATGGTTATTTTATTTCATCGGAACAGTCTTACTCGAAGAATGCAGTTTCAGGCAGTAAACTATATTTTTTGCCAAAAGAGAAGGGTAGCATTCCGCAATTAATTCCATTTTGTGATGATAATGCATCATACTATCACCCCTTTTTTGTCGATGAATTGAACTTGTTGTTATTCACGTCCAATAGACGAGGGGGACAAGGGGGACTTGATGTATGGTACTCCTATTATCACAATGGGGCGTGGACAAATCCGGCAAATTGTGGAGGACAGGTCAACACCAGTGGAGAGGAAGTTTATCCAACGTTTTTTAATAACGATATTTATTTTTCAAGCAATGGTTGGGTTCCAGAAAAGGGTTTTGAACTATTCAAGGCCGAAGGAAGCGCTCAGTGGATGAATGCATTGCAACTGGAGTATCCATTAAATTCTGAAGCGGACGATTTTTCAATTGTTTTTTTAAATTCAGAAAAAGGACTCTTAAGCTCTAACCGCAACGGCACTGCTGGTCTCTCAGATATATTTTACTTTAAGAAAGTAGTGACAAAGCTAGCCGCACACGGATATACTGCGAAGGTGGAGTCGGATGCTTCTATTATTCCGCAGGCTAAGTTAAAGTTCTATGATACCGCTTCGGAATTGATTCTGGCTACTAATACAAATAATCAAGGTGTATGTGATTTGGACCAACTATCCCTTGATGCAAAATTTACCGTCAAGATTGAAGGAGTTTCTCCGGAGCTCTTCACGAAACTTAGATTGGTGTTGATGGATGAAAGTAACAACGTGCTTGGGATTTATACATTCAACGAAAAGGGAGAGTTGGTGCTGGAATTATTGAAATTTATCTATAGCGATCTTCCATTAATAGACAATGAGGATAAGAGTATATTGAATATTTCTTTTTCAGGACGCATTCAATCCAACTCGTCGCAAGGTGTTGCATCTATCATTAGTATTTTGGATATGAATGGTAATATAATCGCTGTAATAAGAAGCGATAAACTGGGTCAATTCAGTGTCGAAAATGTCAGACCAGAAAGGGAATACGTGTTCAAACTTCCGAAAGATGCAAGTGCAGATCAAATCGTTTTGTTTGATAATGGTAAAACCATTGTACTGCCGATTTTAGCTTCAGAAGCTTATTACAGAAGAATTCCACCAGGAGAAGGCATTACTCTTTTAGACGAAAACAAAAGGACTGTAACTGTTCGACCGGAGGATCTTTGCATTGTCAATCGGGTTTATTTTGATCACAATAGAAGTGCTTTGAATACTTATGCAAAGCAACAATTAGATGCTGTTACTTCACTTCTGGAGGCTAATCCTCAACTCGAAGTCGATATCTGTTCTTATGCCGATGCAAGGGGCGCGCAGGCCTATAATCTCCAATTGTCAAAACAGCGTTCGATTAGCCTTCTACAATATTTGAAACAGTCAGGTATAGCTGCCAACCGTATCAATTATTCTTATCGTGGTGAAGATGAGATTCTAAACGAATGTGATGATTCGAATACGTGTGTGGAAGAAAAACATGCGATAAATCGCAGAACTGAAATTAAATTTGTAACCAAAGAATTGACATATTCCAATAGTAATGAGCCAGAGAACAGGAATTAATAAGCTTTTTCCAGACACCATTTTAGCTGTGGTGAGGGGAGAGGTGCAAGAGAGTGGAACCACGCCTTTAACTGGCGTCAGCGACAAGCCAGTACGTTGGATTAAGATCAATGGGGTCACATTTACAGGATTGGATGATGGATTGTATCATGCTCAGTACGGACAGAAAGTGAGTCTTGTGCATGATACGAGTAACAAAGTTGTCGCCTATTGGAATGAATCTTCTGGCTCGGGGAGTGAGGTCAACAAGAGTTCCGTGATTGGAGCGATTGCGATGGTGATAATTCTAACAGCCATCGCCTATTATGGTGGAATCTGGAATTTTATTTGGAAAGGCATCAGTGAGTGGTGGCTCACTATTTTTATCATTTTTTGCTTTAGCCTTTATGCAATCGTTTGGACTCCAATATTCGCATTCCGTGAGTTGAAGAGACAAAACGAAGGACATCGAATGATTGCTGAATTCAAAAAGTAGTATCAAATATCATCGTAATCTTGGTCTGAATTCTTGCTGTCTTTGTCGAAATAAACTAGCACCACACCAAGAAAGAATAATGCAAAAGCGGGGTAGAAGATTTTAGGGTTGCGCATCAATCCTGAAAAGTAAAGTGCGGCGCCAACAAACAAACTCATACGTCCTGCGAAATAGAACCAGGCAAACACTCGCCTTTTGGTTTGTTTGAAAATTAAGATGCTTCGAAGAGTCATTCCGCCCATTCCGACGAGCAATGCGATGCGCCATGCGGGATAATGCATAAACTGTCCAATAAGGCCTAACAAAAGGATAAGCAGCGAGGCATACCCGAGGATATTATATGATTTTTTCTCAGGGTCGCGCTCAGGATAGTCTAAGATGGGTTTATTTTCGCTGCCGTTGCTCATATGGAGGAAACCAAAATTAAACCTTTTTGTTGCATCTGAAATTATGAAATTTGGTAAACTTAGCGATATTTCTCAAGTAGATTTTTCTTTACCGAATGATCATTCGGGTACAAGAGATGCACTTTCTAAAGGTAAATCTTCATTGAAAATATATCAGGGCGGTACGATGTGGAATATTCCTGATTGGATTGGAAAAATATTCCCAGAAAAGACTCCGAAAAAGGATTTGATGAAGGCCTACGGAACCGCATTTGGTACCATTGAATTGAATGCTACGCATTACAAGATCCCCACGGTGGAAGTAGTACGAAACTGGTACGATGCGATGCCGAGTGATTTCATCTTTTGTCCAAAATTTCCTCAGCTCATTTCACACTATAGAAGATTCAAAAATTGTGAAGGACTCACAGATGAATTTTTAGAGGCGATTCTAGAGTTAAAAGAAAAACTTTCATTCTCATTTATCCAGCTCCCACCAAATTTTACTTCCCAACATTCTGATTCTTTAGATGCTTATTTGAAAGCACTTCCAAGGGACATGAAGTTCGCCTTAGAGTTTCGTCATGAATCTTGGTTTGAACCGAATGAACGTTCATTCGGTATTTGGAAAACAATGGAAGAATGTGGTATTGCGTCAGTAATTACAGACACTGCGGGTAGGAGGGATGCTGTTCACATGAGACTTACAACGCCACATTGTATCGTCCGCTTTGGGGGCAATGAGCTTCACAAGTCAGATACCGAACGTCTTGAACGTTGGGTAGATAGAATTGAACAATGGCAAAAACAAGGGTTGGAAGAGTTTCAACTTTGGATTCATCAACCCGATAGTGTTTTAACTCCCGAAACATCACATGCTTTTGCATCACTTGTCAAGCAGCGTTTGGGTATCAATGTGAAGACTCCGGCCATTTCCCAAAAATTATTCTAAAAAAAAACCGGGGCAGAGTGTCCCGGCTTTTATTCGAAAATTTTGCAGGTTTCGAATCAATCGACGTTATCGTCTAAAAAAGTATTGTTGTCGCGAAGTTCAGTTCTCTTTTCGCCATTTTCATCTGTGCTTTCGCTCAAGGTGAAGCGAGACATGCTGCTCTCGTGACTGTGTTGTACGCTGTCCAATGATACTTTTCTTCTCAAATAAGCAGGCTCATTTTCCATTTCAGATAGTCCGCTTGGAGTTTTCAACTTGAGGGTAAACTCGCGGATTTTCATTTCGCGGTCTTTATTGCGCGCCATGAGTTCAGTTCTATTCGGACGATCAGATACTTGCACGCTTTCTTTGTGAGCGATAGTATCCGTAGGCTTGCTATCTACTGAGTTGTTGAACTCTGGCTTAAAGTTGAAAGCGAGAGGCTTTTCTTCTGGCTTTGGTTCTTCGCTTTTGAGTTTCATAGTAGAAAGCTCAGGCAGCTCGTCATTATTAAAAAGTAGCGGCTGAACAGGCTTTGTTTCTTCATTGAGGTGATGCACCTTGATGAAGGGCTCCTCGTTCTTTGTATTTACGGGAGCAGCTGGTTCTTCTGTAGGCTTGCTTACTTTATTTACTACCTCTGTCACATTTGGTGTGTCGAGTACTGGCTTATCAAGGACGTGCTTCACAGGCTCGCTATTTGAAGAGTCGAGCAATGTATCTACTGATTTTCCTTGGAAACCTGTAGCAATGACTGTGACACAAACTTCATCACCAAGGCTTGAGTCGTTGCCGTAACCCCAGATCACTTCGGCATTCATACCAGCTTGTTCTTGGATGTAATCTGTAATTTCAGAAACCTCATCCATGAGGAGCTCGTCTGTTCCATAAGTGATATTGAGAAGTACGAAGTTAGCTCCATGAATATCATTATCATTGAGAAGAGGCGATTCAAGAGCAGTGTGAATTGCTCTGAGAGCGCGACCTTCTCCAGAAGCGCGACCGCTACCCATGATCGCATAGCCGCTATCTTTCATTACCGTCTTCACGTCGTTCATGTCAACGTTTACAGTACCTGTAAGTGTAATCACCTCAGCGATTCCTTTTGCAGCCGTGCACAATACCTCATCAGCGTGGCTGAATGCCTGCTTGAGGGATAGGTTTCCGTATAGTTCGCGCAACTTGTCATTGCGGATAATGAGCAAAGTGTCCACGGCATCGCGCATTTCTTTCAAACCTGAATCGGCTTGCATAGTGCGCTTGCGACCTTCGAAAACGAAAGGCACCGTTACGATACCAACTGTGAGAATGCCCATGTCTTTGGCAATCTTAGCGATTACGGGAGCTGCACCTGTTCCAGTGCCACCGCCCATACCTGCTGTGATAAACACCATGTTAGTGTTTGTCGAGAGCAAAGCTTTCACCTCGTCAAGACTTTCAATGGCTGCATTCTTACCTACTTCAGGAATTGAACCAGCACCGCGGCCTTCAGTGAGTGTAGAACCCAATTGGATTTTAGTAGGCACATGACTCTTGTCCAAAGCCTGAGCATCGGTGTTGCAAACGATGAAGTCAACGCCTGTAATACCTTGTTCATACATGTAATTTACGGCATTGGAACCGCCGCCACCAACACCAATTACTTTGATGATGGAGGAATTTTCCTTCGGTAATTCGAATCTCAAAGAATTTTCCATGGGTCTTCTTATGATTTGTACTTGTAAATCAATGCACTGCCTCTTGTGATTGGGCCAGTACTTTGAATGGTCTAAGAAACTATCATTTTGAGTGAGTCATAAGAAGATTTTCATAAAAGAGTCAACCACCCAATGTTAGTAAATCCGACTTTTTTACACCGTTTTTTTCTGTTCTCCGTTTGTGCTATTTTTGAGAAATGAAACAAGTCCACTCTCTGATTTTGGAAGCGAAGCAAAGCGGCAGGAAAATGCTCACATTGCTCATAGATCCTGATAAAATAAAGGGTGATGCGCATTTGGAAAAGTGGATTCAACTGATTCGTCATAGCCATACCGATTTTGTATTTGTAGGGGGCAGCCTTCTTACCAACAATCAAATGGACGAAGTTGTGAAGACTTTAAAAGAGCATTTGTCCGTCCCGGTCGTGCTCTTCCCCGGCAATTGGAATCAAATTTCAAATCACGCTGATGCGCTGCTTTTTCTATCGCTAATTTCTGGTCGCAACCCCGACTTGTTGATTGGTCAGCATGTGCATGCAGCACCTATATTAAAGACGACGCAACTCGAGGTTATTTCTACAGGTTATATGCTTGTCGATTGCGGAAGGCAGACCACTGCTTCATATATGAGTCATACTCTTCCTATTCCATACAACAAGCCCGATATTGCCGCTGCTACGGCTTTAGCTGGTGAGTACATAGGGATGAAGCTGATATACCTAGACGGTGGTAGCGGAGCCGAACAGCCCATTAGCAGGGCAATGATAAAAAAAGTCGCTTCAACTGTGTCCCTGCCAATTATTGTCGGAGGTGGTATTCGAACCGAAGAAGATGCCGCTGCCGCTTATAACGCGGGTGCTGACATCGTAGTAGTTGGTACAGCGGTCGAAAACGAACCCGAACTTCTTTTCACTTTCAATGAAATTAAATCTCAATCCAAACAGTGATAAGCATCAGTTGGTAGATTAGATTTTATAGCATTATTTTCACACTCTCAAAAAAACCAAACACATGGCGATACGCAGACCTTTCAATCTACAGGGTTGGATACAAGAGAATCGAGATTTGTTAAAACCACCAGTAGGTAACAAAAACCTATATAAAGAAGCGGGCGATTATATCGTTATGATTGTAGGTGGCCCAAATGCGCGAAAGGATTATCACTACAACGAAACAGAAGAGCTGTTTTATCAAATAGAAGGTGATATCAATGTTAGAATTCAAGAGGATGGCCAAGCCGTGGATGTACCCATCAGAGCTGGTGAAATGTTCTTGCTCCCTGCTGGCGTGCCTCATCAACCACAACGTGGCGAAAACACAGTGGGTTTGGTAATCGAAGTGAAAAGAGCAGACCGTGAAATGAAAGATGGTCTTCTTTGGTTTTGCGACAATTGCAACAACAAGCTGCACGATACTTATTTCGTTTTAGAAAATATTGAAAAGGATTTTCTGCCAAGGTTCAAAGATTTTTATACCAATGAAGATCTTCGAACATGTAAAAAGTGCGGTACTGTTATGCAAGCTGATCCTCGATTCGTTTAAGAAAGCAGTGATCAAGAATTTTCTCTCCATAGTATTCTCTATCGCATCACTGATGTCTTTCGCTCAGTGCGACCCTGCTTTTGTCAACGTGTTTTCTGATGTCGCTTCGGGTGGTGCTTCATTCGTGACTTGGCAAGTGCGCGATGCAAATAATGTGGTCGTTTTTCAAGGACAAATGAACTTTGATGATCAGACAACTTTTCAATCTGCTGAGGTCTGCATCGAGCCGGGTTGTTATACCTTGCGAGTCATAGGAAATGCGAACTCTTCCGAGGCCTTTTTTTATGGTGGTATTTCGAACTCTGAAAATACAGCATTTGCTCCTACGTCAACTTTATCTTATGGCTCGTCCATTTTCAATTTTCCCTTCTGCAGCGATATTCTCATTACCGAATGCAATGCTGCATTCACACCGGTGTTAAGCGATTTTGATGTTTCGACTTTTTCTTTTATAAATGAAAGTACTTTCGAAGATTTTCAGGATGTTTCTTTTTCCTGGTCATTCGATGATATGGGAACTTCCGAACTTTCAAATCCAGAATTTTCTTTTTTTGAAAATGGTGCTTTTGAAGTTTGTCTCCAACTCCAAACGAGTCAAAATGGAGTTATCACTTGTCAGTCTGAATCGTGCGAAATGCTTGTGGTCTCCGAATGGTTCAATGAAAACTGTCCTCAGGAAATAATTCATACAGGCATTTGCGGAAATTATATTTTCTACATCGATGAGCCGAATGTTAGCAATGTTATTTGGAGCATCGACGGTAATGTTTTGAGTGATAATGATCAACATCTCGCTTACACATTCGACATATCCGGACCGCATGAAGTATGCGCGGATGTGACAAGTGCGGATTGTGAAACGAGCAATGTGATTTGTAAAAACGTAAATGTCAACTCTTGCATTTATCCCATGTGCTCTCTAGAGATCGATGTGATTGATTTGGGAAACGGCTCTTATGAATTCACTGCTTTTGGACTCCCAGAGGTTTATCCCATGTTTTGGACATTTGGCGACGGTGCCTCTGTCGCGGCAACGTGGGTCGTAATCCACCATTTTGATGCGCCCGGTGTTTACGAAGTTTGTGGCAGCATCTCTGATCCGATGTGTTCGGGTGCAGTTCAAGGCTGCATCACCATCACCGTAGATGATGTCTCAGAATGCAGTCCCATCAATTTCGGAATTGATTCAAATCTTTCGGAGGGCGGACCATTATTTTTAAATTACCAATTAGTTGATGCGAATTCCGGAGTGGAGGTTGATGCTGGTTTTATTCTATACAGCAATCTGGATCAAAGTTTTGATAGAATGGTATGCATCGACTCAGCTTGCTATGACCTTATAATTTGCGATCCCAACGCGGAAATCAACTGGTCTGCGGTGAATGTTTTTGGTGGGGTAGGATTGGAGCTCATAGGTTGGGACGAGGCTTGCGACGGGGGACGCGTATTTCACTTTTCTTATTTTTCAAAATGCTCCGTAGGCCCACTTCCGTTTTGTGCGCCCTCATTCAATATTGTTCCAAACGAAGACGGTAGTTTTACCTTTGAAAATACAAGTGTTTTTAATGGATTTCCCAGTTACGCTTGGACTTTTGGTGATGGTAGCACCAGTTTAGAAGCCAATCCAACCCATGTATTCTTGGAATCCGGAGTCTATAATGTATGCCTCAATATCACCACCAGTTTTGGTTGCTCCAATACGGAATGTATGAATATCAATGTGGTAGGGGTGCATGAGTTTTCCACGGATTGGAAAGTTTTCCCTATTCCTACGAATGACGACCTTCATATCGAGGTGGGACGGGACTGGGAGAGTGCTCAAGTTTCATTATTCACAATGGATGGCAGAGAGGTCATAAAACAACGAATCTTCTCCAAACACATGTTATTGGATTGCAGGAATTTGGAAAAGGGGACATATTTACTCATAATGTCCTCCAAAAGCCGCACAGACAGAAGACTAATTCAAATTCATTAATTTGGTTAATTCCCGTTAATAAGATAGGTGTTTGATGCTAAAAACATCAAATGGAAAGGTTATCTTCGCCCCCGTTCTACTAAACCGTTAGTATGTCATATCAAAAGCTAAATATTATTACAGGCTGGATTCTATTTTTAGTTTCAGCGATCGTTTATTATCTAACCTTGGAGCCTACAATGCCCTTTTGGGATTGTGGTGAGTTCATTGCCTCTGCCTATAAATTAGAGGTAGGTCACCCTCCTGGAGCGCCGCTCTTTATGATGATTGCTCGTCTATTCTCCGCTTTTGTGGAGCCAGAAAACGTGCCCTTCATGATCAATATGCTATCTGCTATTGCGTCAGCGGCTACGATTATGTTTTTACATTGGTCAATCACACACATGGCCAAGAAAATCGCCGACCTCAACGGTCCTTTAAATACTGCACGCACTATTGCAGTTATTTCAAGTGGTGTTGTTGGCGGATTGGCATACACATTTAGCGATTCATTTTGGTTCTCGGCTGTAGAAGGAGAGGTTTATGCAATGTCTTCATTGTTTACCGCAATTGTATTCTGGGCCATTTTGAAATGGGAATCCGTAGTGGATGAGTCGGGCTCTTTGCGTTGGATTATTCTTATCGCATATCTCATGGGATTGTCTATAGGTGTTCACTTATTGAACCTCCTCGCGATTCCTGCAATTGCATTTGTTTATTACTTCAAGAAATATCAATTCTCTTGGAAAGGAGTTATCATAACTGGTTTAATCTCGCTTGCGCTGTTGGGCTTGATTCAAGTGGGAATTATTATTTATGCTGTAAAACTCGCAGGCTTCTTTGAAAGGGTTTTCGTGAATAGCTTCGGAATGCCTTTCAACTCTGGGGTAATTTTCTATGCTCTATTCCTTATTTCTGCAATAGCTCTCGGCATTTACATCACGCACAAAAGAGGTATGGTAGTGGCCAACACGCTTATCGTGGGAATTATGGTGGCCATTATTGGCTACACCACATTTGCTACGATTGTGGTGCGCTCGCATGCCAACACACCAATGGATGAAAACAATCCTGAGAATATTTTCGCCTTGTTGTCATACCTCAATCGTGAACAATATGGCGACCGCCCGCTTCTCTATGGTCAATATTTTAATACACCTGAAGATAAACTAGACCCGTATATAGACGGTGCTGATGTGTGGGTTAAATCTTACAGCGTTCGCGAAGATCGTACTACGAATCGTCTTGTCCTGAGCTCAAGAGATCGCTTCGAAGCTGAAAAGTATATCAAGGATAATCCTACTCAAAAATTGAAGCTGGTTGAAGAATACATCGAGAGCGGCGAAAAGAAAGAAAGCGTGGTGAACTACCGCCCTGAATTCAGTTCGATTTTCCCTCGCATGTACTCCAGCCAAGGCAGCCACATTGCACAATACAAGGAGTGGTCGAATTATAAAAACTGGAATTCACCTTCAGGCAGAACTAAGGTCACAAATGATGAACAATACGTTCAACGTTTGGAATATCAGTTGAATCGCGTGGAGACGCAGCAAGATTTTAATTCTTTGATGCGTGCGCTGGATAAGAAATATGCCGAGTTGCTCCCTACAAAAGGAGAGGACATGCGCTATTTCTTTTCTTATCAAATCAATTGGATGTACTGGCGCTACTTCATGTGGAACTTTGCTGGCAAACAAGATGATACCCAAGGTCACGGTGATTTCTTAGACGGAAACTGGATTTCTGGCTTCGACATCGTAGACGAAGAACGATTGGGTAATAGACAAATGTTGCCCGAAATTGAAAAGGAAAACAGAGGCACGAATAAATTCTTTTTCTTCCCATTGATTCTTGGAGCCATTGGTTTGGTCTTCCAGCTTTTGCGCCACCCAAGAGACTTTAGTGTCGTTGGCTTGCTTTTCTTGTTGACAGGTTTGGCAATTGTGGTTTACCTCAATCAAACTCCGCTTCAACCAAGAGAACGCGATTATGCGTATTCAGGTAGTTTCTACGCCTTCGCCATTTGGATTGGATTGGGAGTGTATGCGCTTTACTACGCGGCAACCAACATGACATTCAAACAACTCGGTATGCTCGCTGCGATGACAGTGGGAGGTTCTGTTTTGTTGTATGGTTTGGAAAGTGCAGTTAGCGGTGATGGAAAGGGCTTCAGTCTATCGCTTATGATAATGTCTCTTATTGCCACCGTACTCTTTGCCATAGCCACTGCATTGAATACCTTCATGAAGGGAGAAACTACAGTGAAGGCATTGGTAGCTCTTGTGCTCAGCTTGCCCGCGCCATACCTGATGGCTGCTGATGGTTGGGATGATCACAATCGCGCAGAACGCCGCACAGGTATTGCGATGGCCATCAATTATCTCGAGTCTCTTCAGCCGAATGCAATCATCTTCACCAATGGTGACAATGATACCTTCCCGCTGTGGTACGCACAAGAAGTAGAGGGCATTAGAACAGATGTGCGTGTAGTGAACCTTTCACTTCTCAATACCGATTGGTATATCGATCAGATGAAACGTCGCGCATATGAAAGTGCCCCTGTACCATTCAAAATGCCAGAGAGCAAATACAGACAAGGTACTCGTGATGTATTGTTCCTTGACCCTTATGGAAAGACCACTGGTTTTATGCCAATAAGTGAGGCGATTGCATTTACCTCAAACGATGCGAATGTGATTAAAAATGGCGATCGCAATGTGCACTATCTTCCAAGTTATCTCTTCAGTCTAAAAGTGGATTCGGCTGCTGTGGAGCAGTTCAGACCATTTGTCAAAGAAGGCGATTCTCTTGTTACTGAAATCAAATGGGGCATTGTGGACGAGCGCGGTGAGCCTCGTTCTTATATCACAAAGTCACAGCTTCTTGTATTGGATTTATTGAATAATATGGATTGGAGCCGCCCGGTTTATTTCGCCGTTACTACGGGTGGTGAAGCATACATGGGACTTGAAAGATACTTCCAGCTTGAAGGACTTGCTTATCGTTTGACACCAATATTGCACAAACAAACAAGCAATCCGAATCTAGAAGGTGGAGTGAGAACAGATGTGATGTACAACAATATGATGTCCAAATTCCAATGGGGAAATATGGATACCAAAGACATCTATATGGATGAAAATAATAGACGCATGACAAGTAATTTGCGTCTCCAATTCTCACACCTTGCAGAGGCATTAATCCAAGAGGGTAAAATGAAAGAGGCAGTAGAAGTGCTCGACAAGTGTATTGCGGTGATGCCCGAAAAAACGGTTCCTTATGATCAACCTCAAATTATGTGGACGCTGAGCGACTTGTACTACGAGGCAGGAGATTCTGTGAAAGGTTTAAACCTTGCCAAGAGAATGTATGAGTTGAACCTTCAAGAAATTGACTTCTATTCTTCACTTGATGATGCTCGTCAAGGAGTAATGTCACGCGATGTGGAAATGAGACTTCGCCTCAATGCCATCATGGTCGGTCAGGCAGAAGACTATTTCCCGAATGATACTGATGTTCAAATCATGCGCAAACAAGTGGATGAGTTGATGGAAAAATTTGGGTTGGAACAACAGATGCCGGCAGGTCGAAGGACTCCCACTCCTCAACCTCAAATCATGGAGTTCGATGATAGTATGATGCCTAAGAAAAAGTAATAATGCAAGAGTATTTAGTTCCCTTTCAAAGTGTAGCAGGAATTCTGGATCTGTTTACCCTTATCGTGATGGAGATTGTCTTGGGGATAGACAATATCATCTTCATCGCTATCATCTGTGGATATATTCCCAATAAAAAGGATCAGGCGAGAGCCCGCTTCATCGGACTTGCGATGGCGCTGGTTGTTAGGATACTCCTCCTTTCCACTATCTCCTATATTACAAAGTTGACAGAACCATTTTTCCATCTCGGCTCGATACCAGTCACTGGAAAAGGTTTGATATTGTTTTCCGGAGGTATGTTTTTGATTATTAAAACGACTTCCGAAATTTATCACAAGTTCAAAGAGGCGGATCAGGAAGAAGCTGTCAACTCTCGTAAGATGTCGATGGGTAAAGCAATCTTTCAAATAACAATGATTGATATCGTCTTCTCCCTCGATTCAATCATTACAGCAGTTGGTTTGAGCAATCACATTCCAATCATGGTGATGGCAGTAATTGTAGCAATGATTGTGATGTTATTATTCGCTCCATACGTTGCGAGATTTATTGAAGAATATCCAACCATCAAAATGTTAGCGTTGGCATTCTTGGTTGTAATCGGATTGATTCTAGTCGTAGAGGCATTAGAAGATGCCCATGTATTGCACCTTCCCGAAGGAGTAGATATAAAGACATACGCGTATATCGCTTTGGCATTCTCTATCATTGTTGAGTTGCTCAACATTCGACTGCGAAATGTAAAATTGCGAAAGGCATCAAAATAATATGAATAATTTGAAAGAGGCCGTTGAGAATATCAACGGCCTTTTACTTGAACTTCATCATAGCGGTGCTTGCTATATTTCAAATATTAGAGCACTCGTAATTTCTGACTTGCACATAGGCAAAGCTGGTCACTTTCGCAATAACGGGATCGCCATTCCTGCCATCGCCAACAAGAATAATTTTTGGAAAATGGTGGAGGCCATTGAGTGGTGCAGCCCTAGTGAAATTATCTTTCTGGGAGATCTTTCCCATAGCCGCGAAAACTCCGAGTGGAGCGATTTTGTTGACTTTTTAGAGCAATATCCAAATCTTAAAAAAACACTTATTAAAGGCAATCACGATATTCTCAGTGATAGAGCATATGAGAGGGCAAATATTGAGGTGGTCGCAGAGCGTGTCATCGAACAAACGCTTTGGAAGCACGACTTTGAAGAGGAGGACTTGACGAGAGGATTATATTGCATCACCGGACATATTCATCCCGCCGTATTGCTCACTGGCAATGCACGTCAAAGTATGAGACTTCCATGTTTTTATTTTGGAGAAAAAAATGGCGTCATCCCTGCGTTCGGAGAATTTACTGGAACTGCACTGATAAAACCAAAAAAGGGAGACCGTGTATGGGTGATTGCTGAAAAGAAAGTATTGAAGGTTTCTTGATTAATACTTTACTTCCTTTACCAATTTACCTTTGGTATAATGACTTTCTTTAATTTTTTTTCCTGAACTATCGTAATCGGTACAAATACCATCTTCCTTACCGTTCACATATTGTTGTTCTGACTTCAAGCTTCCGTTTTCGTAAAAATACTTCCAAACGCCGTTTTCCACTTCATTTTTATAGGTACCCGTCCATTGCAAATTTCCATTTGCAAAAAAGACTTCTTCCTTCACCATTTCTTTTGTTGCATTGCTGAAATATAGAACCACATAAGGCTTGCCATTAGGATGCTTTCGCATCACCTGCTTGGTGATATCCGATTGCTGTCCAAGTAAGCTAAATGATAATAGGAAAATAAAAAGGTATTGTCCGATCATAATAGGGTGTTCTGCAATACACTTATACTAAAATGAAGCCAAAAGGTTTCAATTGATAGACACGTCCACAGTAAAGTCGCCCGTGAACGGAAAAGGTGATCCGACGTCCGTTCCATTGAACACTTCTTGCAAGAAAACGCTGTATCGCACTTGCTCTGAGCCTCCGAAGAAGGCGGGTGCTACTGTAACTCTACCCGATACTGCACGATAGTATTTAACAGGTATGAGATCGTCATTTTGATTTACTTGCTGTGCCTCTGCTTCGAATTCGGCCTCATCTTCAGTAAGGTCGAAAATGGCAGTAGTTACATCTGGAATTTCTATAATAAAGTTTACAGAATGTGGCTCGGCCTGACCTTCCTCTTTTACATCACCAGTGATGTAATAGCGGCGGCTCATATCAACGAGACTATCCGATAAGATATAATTCGCATCCAACAAATCATAGGAATTGCCTCTCCAGTTGAAGCTTCCGCATTTGCATGCATAGGGCTCGGCAACATATTCGGGAGTTTTTTTACAGCCACTAAAAATAACTGCAGAAAACGCAATCAAACTGAGGAATAGGCGGAGTTTCATATTCTATTAAGCCTTTGATTTTGGTCGCACGAAGATAATCATATTATTCGAAATCTGGATACAGTAGGTATTTAGATCTCATTTTCAGGTATTTGTCCAAATCTTCTTGCCATGATGTCCTGATTTCTTGTGGAGACTTTCCCTCGCTGATTTGTTTTCTCAAGAGCTCATTTCCCGCGAGTTTGTCAAAAAAATCAGGTGATTTGAAGAACACAGCTGGACCATCGTATTCTTTAAATGCCAGCAAAATCCAGTCTAGCTGGAGTTGCTTGATAGAACGAAAATCGGATAAATTTTTATTTTCGATTAATACCCCATTGCATCTTTGATTTTCAAACGGCGGATCCATTGCAATGCCTGGTAAATCGACAGGAGTCAATTCCCTATTACCCGATTTGAACTGAGGAAAGCCAAACCACTGAAAAGGATATTCTGTGCCGCGGCCAACACTGATGGCAGTACCTTCAAACAAGCAAAGAGAGGGATAGGCATATATGGATGTGGCGTTAGGAAGATTTGGAGATGGTTGGTAAGGCAGGTCATAGCTCATGGTATGATCATAGTTCACACATGGAATTACTGTAAGGTCGCAGTTGATTCCGTTTTTAAGCCACTTTTCACCATTGATCATTTTTGCCAATTCACCCACGGTACATCCATGCACGATAGGAATGGGGTGCATACCCACAAACGATTGGAATTTTAAATCCAGAACAGGCCCGTCAACGTAATGCCCGTTTGGATTTGGACGGTCCAGTATGATCACTGGTATTTTTAATTCAGCGCATGCTTCCATTACGTAATGCATGGTGCTGATATAGGTGTAGAATCGCGCTCCCACATCCTGGATGTCAAACACCACCACCTCTATGCCTTTCAGTTGCTCGGTAGAGGGCTTTTTATTTTTTCCATAAAGTGAAATGAGGGGAAGGCCGGTCTTGGCATCCACATCAGACTTCACGGTTTCACCCGCTCCATGATCGCCACGAAAGCCATGTTCGGGTGCAAATACTTTTTGTATTTGAATGCCCAATGACAGAAGTGAGTCTACGAGGTGTGTGCGTTGGATACGAGAGGTGTTGTTGGCAACCACAGCTACATTTTTTCCCTTTAGAAGAGGGATGTAATCATTGGTTCTTTCAGCACCAACCGTAATCTTGGAAGTGCCATCGGGAGCGCTATTGCTGGCTTTGGGCGTGGCGCACGACATGGCAAGTACAAGGAGTAATACAAATTTCATAAGACAAATGTGCAATAATGAACGCAGTTTTGATACTGCGGGTGTACTTTTACCCTCAAAATTGTGCCATCTGGATTTAACGTCATTCATATCAAGAAGAATTATCAAAGGCGATGAGAAACAAAGGATTTCTCGTCCTATCGTGCGCATTGCCACTTGGGGCGTTGCCGTGGGAGTGATGCTGATGATTCTTTCGGTGGCAATCGTGAAAGGTTTTCAAAATGAAGTGAGAGGAATGGTAATAGGTTTTGGCTCTCATTTTCAAGTGGTGTCCAATCGCGATAACGTCAGCAAAGATTCGCAGCGCTTACTCTTCGATAAATCTGTTTACGAGAATTTGAAAAAAATTGAAGGCGTAAAGCATGTTCAGGTTTTTGCAGCGAAGCCCGGAATCATAGAATCAAAAGAAGGTTTACAAGGCGTAGCTATTAAGGGAGTTGATAAAGATTACGATTGGCAATTCATCAATTCGGTGCTTAAAGAGGGAAAAATTCTAGACCACGATAGCCTTGAGGCCAATCAGGTAGTTCTTTCGACCATCCTAGCTCGAAAATTGAGATTATCTCTCGGAGATAAGGTGAGCATTTATTTTGTGAATGATCAAAACGATGCCCGTCAACGCAACTTTACGATTGTAGGCATTTACGAAACAGGATTGGAAGACTATGACTCTCAATATGTTTTCACAGATATTGGTCATGTCCAAAAGCTCAGTGGATGGGGGTTGCAAGCACAATTGCTCATAGATACAGTGTGCACGGGTGATTATATCATGGTAGGCGCGGCTGGTTTTGGAGGCGATGGCTTCTATTCATTTGAATGGAGCAATCCGGAGTGGTCGGGCGAGGGGCCGCACTTCTTACAGGCCGCCAAAGACACTTCTTTCTACGTTGTACTGAGAGATGGTGAGGATACACAACAAGACACCGCCTTCGCCACCATAGACTTTATCGATGACAACGCTACCAATTGCTCACCATTCGTCGTCAGCACCAGTAGTGGAGGAGGCTCGCAAAGCCAATACATCGGTGGCTATGAAGTGCTGATCAATGATTACGAGCAATTGCTCTCTGCCGACGACCGCATCTTCAACTCACTGCCATACGACTTACAAGTTTTTAAAGTCACTGATCGCTCACCCGAAATCTTCTCGTGGCTCGCGATGCTAGATATCAACGTAATCATCATCATTATTTTGATGATTGTGATTTCAATCGTCAATATGACTTCGGCGCTGTTGATTATTATCCTCGAGCGCCAACAGATGATTGGCACCTTAAAGGCCCTTGGCGCAACTGACGGCCCCATTGTAAAAGTATTCGTAGTGCACGCTATGGTTATCATTGGGAAAGGAATGTTGATCGGAAACATCATTGGAATTGGCTTCGCGGTGATTCAATATTACTTTCACATCATACCGCTCGATCCAGCAAATTATTATGTAGACACCGTTCCGATTGAATTGGTGTGGCTCGAGTTTTTATTGCTCAACATTGGTGTTGTGATTGTTTGTTTTGCCATTTTATTAATTCCAGCGAAGTATGTCAGCCGCATTACACCAATCAAATCCATTCGATTTAGTTGAACCGTGGCTTGACTACCTTTGTTTCACTTTTTTATAATTAGAAAATGAAGTACGCACATAATATTCTAGAGACCATCGGAAATACGCCTTTGGTAAAGCTCAACAAGATTGCTAAGGACATTCCTGCACTGGTTTTGGCGAAAATCGAAACCACCAACCCTGGCAATTCTATCAAAGACCGCATGGCTCTTAAAATGATTGAGGATGCTGAAAAGGACGGTCGTTTGAAACCCGGTGGGACCATCATTGAGGGCACCAGTGGTAATACAGGAATGGGCCTCGCGATTGCCGCAGTGGTCAAAGGATATAAATGTATTTTCACTTCTACAGATAAACAATCAAAGGAAAAGTTCGATGCACTCAGAGCTTTCGGTGCTGAGGTAATTGTTTGTCCAACAAACGTAGAACCCGAAGATCCTCGCTCCTATTACTCCGTTTCGAGCCGACTGGAAAAAGAGGTGCCCAATAGCTGGAAGCCCAATCAATACGACAATCCGAGCAATGCCCAGGCTCATTATGAATCCACTGGTCCGGAGATTTGGGAACAAACCGAAGGAAAGATTACACACCTCGTAGTGGGTGTTGGTACTGGCGGAACCATCTGCGGAACTGCGCGTTATTTAAAAGAAAAAAATCCGAACGTGAAGATCATTGGTATCGACACCTACGGTTCTGTTTTCAAGAAGTACAAAGAGACAGGTATTTTTGATAAAAATGAAATCTATCCTTACATCACCGAAGGTATCGGTGAGGATTTCTTACCGAAGAATGTCAACTTCGATTTGATCGATCATTTTGAAAAAGTAACAGATAAAGACGCTGCGATTATGACGCGTCAGATCGCGCGCCAAGAGGGAATCTTCGTTGGAAACAGCGCGGGAAGCGCCATCGCAGGACTATTACAAGTGAAACACATGTTCGGTCCAAACGATGTGGTAGTGGTTATTTTCCACGACCACGGCACGCGCTATCTCGGAAAAATGTTTAATGATGAATGGATGCGCGACAGAGGATTTTTGGAAGAAGAAAAGAAGACTGCTAAGGATTTAGTGGCTGGCAATCTTGATAAACCCCTTGTCACTGTAGGTTCAGGAGAGTTGGTGAGTCATGCCGTGGCTAAAATGAAAAAATACAATATCACACAAATTCCTGTGATGAAAGACGATGCTTTGGCAGGCTCTATTGATGAGTCGAAAATCTTCCAGCTTCTTGTGGAAGACGCCAAACTTCTCGATAAGAAAATTGAGGAAGTAATGGGTGCGCCATTCCCGATTGTGGATGAAGATGCGGACATCGCGGCAGTTTCGAAACTGATTAATAAAGAAACTCCTGCTGTGCTCGTAAAACTCCACAGCGGCAAACATCATATCATCACAAAGTACGATATAATAGGATGTATAGCATAACCGAATGAACGTTCATTCGGTTTTTTCTATCACTTGAAATTTAGTACTGTTGAGGTAATAATGTCGATACATTCATCGAGTTGAGCCTCTGTAATTACCAGTGGAGGCGCAAAGCGAATGATATTGCCGTGCGTAGGCTTTGCAAGCAATCCATTTTCTGCAAGTTGAATGCACAAATCCCAAGCCTTGTGGCTGTCTTCCGTGTCATCAATCACGATGGCGTTGAGAAGCCCTTTTCCGCGCACCAAAGTGATGAGGTCGGTTTGTGCGATCAGCGCTTGCATCGCGCTTCTGAATTTTTTACCAAGACGCTCTGCATTTTCGCTGAGCTTTTCGTCTACCAACACTTTGAGAGCTTCTGTAGCTACTGCGCAAGCCAATGGATTACCGCCGTACGTGCTGCCATGTTCGCCCGGCTTGATGGTGAGCATCACCTCATCATTGGCTAGCACTGCTGCCACCGGAAGCACACCGCCACTGAGTGCCTTGCCCAACACAAGAATATCTGGTTTTACATTTTCATGATCACATGCGAGCATTTTTCCAGTGCGTGCGAGGCCTGTTTGAACCTCGTCTGCAATCATGAGCACATTGTATTTTGTGCAAAGATCTCTTACTCCTTTGATGTATCCTTCGTCTGGAACAACTACGCCCGCTTCACCCTGAATAGGTTCGAACATGAATCCAGCAATATTCGGTTCGGCTTTGAATGCGTCTTCCAATGCCTGAAGGTTGTTATAAGGAACGATGATATAGCCGGGTACAAACGGACCGAAACCATTGGTGCTGCTCGGGTCAGTGGAAGAAGAGATCGCAGCGAGCGTGCGGCCCCAGAAGTTTCCTTCCACGAATACCATCTTCGCTTCATTAGCTGGAACTTTCTTCACATCATACGCCCAACGACGGGCTAATTTCATGGCAGTCTCGCCACCTTCAACGCCCGTATTCATTGGTAATACTTTGTCGTAGCCAAAGAAATCAGTGATGAATTTTTCATAAACACCGAGTCGACTATTATAAAACGCGCGGCTGGTGAGGGTTACCTTAGTGGCTTGCTCTGTAAGGGCCTTGATGATACGGGGATGACAATGCCCTTGATTCACGGCAGAGTAGGCAGAAAGGAAGTCGAAATAGCGCTTGCCTTCCAAATCCCAAACATAGACGCCTTCACCTTTATCTATCACCACAGGTATGGGGTGGTAGTTGTGCGCACCATATTTGTCCTCGAGTCTCATTGATTCTGAGGAAGTAAGCAGTGATGAAAGCGTCGTTTGTTCTGTGCTCATGACCTTGTTTTTTGCAAAAGTACGAATTCAAATCTCCTAAAAATTTGCTAAAAAGTATGGTTTACTCAATTTTTTGTTCGAGTATTGCATTCTTAATGTCATAACACAACCGTTTAGACATTAACTTTGATTACAAAGCTCAAGCATACGACAGAAGTTGCGGGGTGCTATATTTCGTGGCTCAGGAGTGATTCAAGTCTTGCCGTTTTGGGAGAGAGGGCGGCAGGAGCCCCGCTTCTATCTGTCTTTTCTGATCGTATGGAGCTTTGATAATCAACAATATTTCTCAAGTCTTAAAGAAATATTGTCTATTTTCGCGCCCAGTTTTAAAACAATCCAACAATCAATAAAATGGCAGGAAAGGTAACATTTACCATGATCAAACCTGATGCTACAGCAGCAGGTCATACAGGTAAAATCATCGACAGAATTATCGGTGCAGGTTTCACAATCAAAGCAATGAAGTGGACGCGTATCAGCAGAGAAGAAGCGGGTAAGTTTTATGAAATTCACCGCGAACGTCCGTTCTTCGGAGAATTGGTAGAGTACATGACAAGCGGTCCAATCGTAGCTGCAATTCTTGAAAAAGACAATGCAGTGGAAGATTTCCGCACATTGATCGGAGCTACAGACCCACAGAAAGCGGCTGAAGGCACCATCCGTCGCGACTTCGCTACAAGCATCGCAGCCAACGCTGTGCACGGTTCTGATAGCGACGAAAACGCACTTATTGAAGGAGCATTTTATTTTTCTTCAAGAGAACACGCATAATTAGCGCTTCTGATAGTATTTTTGGAGAGCAATCATGGATGACATGATTGCTCTTTTTATTTGTCCACTGTTGTAAAATTATTAAATTCAAAATTTAGCCATGACCAAAATCAAGGTGGCCAATCCTATCGTTGAGATGGATGGCGACGAGATGACCAGAATAATCTGGGCTTTTATCAAAGACAAATTAATATTCCCTTACTTGGATTTAGATATCAAGTATTATGATTTGGGAATGGAAAATCGTGACGCAACTGACGACCGCGTCACAGTAGAAGCAGCCGAAGCAACGCTCAAATACAATGTTGCTGTGAAGTGCGCCACCATCACTCCCGACGAAGCACGTGTGAAAGAATTTAATCTAAAGAAAATGTGGAAGAGTCCCAACGGAACGATCCGCAATATCGTAGGAGGTACCGTATTCCGCGAACCAATCATTTGTTCTAATATTCCACGACTTGTTCCTGGATGGACCAAGCCTATCAATATCGGACGTCACGCCTTCGGTGATCAGTACAGAGCTACCGATACAGTGGTGAAAGGAAAAGGCAAACTCACGATGACCTTTACACCCGAAGGTGGCGGCGCGCCGCAGTCTTGGGAGGTTTATAACTTCGAAGGCGATGGAGTAGCGATGAGCATGTACAACACCGACGAATCCATTTACGGTTTCGCGCGCAGTTGTTTCAATCAGGCCTTGAATAGAAAATGGAATCTTTATTTTTCATCAAAGAATACCATTTTGAAAGCCTATGACGGACGATTCAAAGACATCTTTGAAGAAGTGTATCAAGCAGAGTTTATTGAGAAATTCAAAGCCGTAGGAATCACCTACGAACACCGCTTGATCGACGACATGGTAGCCTATTGTTTGAAGAGCGAAGGCGGCTTTGTGTGGGCGTGCAAAAATTATGACGGCGACGTACAGAGCGACATCGTGGCGCAAGGTTTTGGATCATTGGGTTTGATGACCTCTGCGTTGATTACACCCGATGGTAAAACAATGGAAGCCGAAGCAGCGCATGGCACCGTGACGCGTCACTACCGCCAACACCAGCAAGGCAAGAAGACATCTACCAATCCTATCGCATCTATTTTTGCTTGGACGCAAGGCCTTGCTTTTAGAGGCAAGTTGGATGGTAACGAAGAACTCATTCGCTTTGCAGAAACTTTAGAAAAGGTTTGTGTGGATGTTGTAGAAAGTGGCAAGATGACCAAGGACTTGGCCGTGTGCATTTATGGCGACAAGACCAACGACAGTCACTGGCTCACCACCGAAGACTTCCTCGACGCAATCGACGGGGAGCTTAAAAGCAGAATGACAATTTAGATACTAGTTACTAGATACTAGTGACTAGTATAGCGACAAGCGACGGAGCGACTGGAACAGACCTAGTCGCTTTGTCGCTCGTCGCTTTTTCCTATCTTCGTGCATCATTAAATCAAGAAACATGAAATACATCATTCTATTATCGGCGTTTTTGATTCTTGGGTGGAGCAGTGGGAAGAAGAAGGAGTTTGATATCAAAGCGGCTCAAAAAAATCTCGTACAGGTAAAGGAGAATTTATTTGCATCGAAGACGGAAGTCTCCAATTTTCAGTATGCTTCTTTTTTGAATTACTTGAAGCGAAACAATAAAACCAAGGAATACGAGCTAGCAAAAATTGACAGTACTAAGTGGCGCGAAAGAATTAGATATAATGATGATGAGCCATTCCTGAAGCATTATCACAGCCATCCCGCGTTTAGCGATTATCCTGTAGTGAATATCAGTTATGAAGGTGCCACGATGTTTTGTGAGTGGTTGACCGAGACCTACAACAAAGCAGAAAAGCGGAAGTATAAAAAAGTGGTTTTTCGACTGCCAACTGAAGAAGAGTGGATCATGGCAGCCAAAGGAGGCAATCCAGCGGCCATTTATCCTTGGGAGGGCAGTGAGTTGCGTGATAAAAGAGGCATGTCGCGTTGCAATGCGATTCGTGAAAAAGGAGATACTATGGGCACCGCAGGTTTTTTGAATGACGGGGCCGATATTACGGCCACTGTAGTGTCATATCAGCCGAATAAAATTGGGCTTTACAATATGAGTGGCAATGTTGCTGAGATGTTGTTGGAGAAGGGCCGGACCAAGGGAGGCAGTTGGTTGGATGACATGGAAGCGATGAAAATAGAAAGCAATGGCAAGTACGCCACCTTCACCATTCCCGCCCCCGCGGTTGGTTTTCGGTATTTTATGGAAGTGAAGGAGTAGATACTAGTGACTAACGACTAGAGACTAGTTTAGAGACTAACGACTAGATACTAGAGACTAGTGAAAGTGTGTTTTCATTTTATCGTATAACTCACATTTCTTCCATTTCCTTGTTTATCAATTAATCCTTTTTTGAGCAACTCTGACAAAATGCGTTTTACGGTTGGTGCGGGTATTGCCAACTTTTCAGCTATTTCCCCAGACTGGATGTTTGGACGGTTTTGGATGATAGTGTAGATTAATTTTTCTTTGGGCGAAAGCTGTGCCTCCAAACCGCTTTTTTGCAATTTTTTTAGCAGTTGTGATTGGATATTTGCCAAGCAATTCAAAAAGAACTTTATCCATTCGGTAACATTTTCGTTTGGGCGTTGCGCCTGGCAGCTTCTAAGTACTTGATAGTATTCGTTTTTTCGATTTTCAATTTCATACTCAAAACTCACGTATTGTATCCATTTATAGCCGTGTTGGAGCAGCAAAAGCGTTGAAATCAAACGGCTTAATCTACCGTTTCCATCTTGGAATGGGTGAACGCTCAAAAAATCATAAACAAAGGATGCTACTTTGATTAGCGCATGCACCTCAGTTTCTGAATGATACCAATTGATCAATTGTCTTATGGCATCTTCGGTGGCAAATCCCGCTTCAGTAGTTTGAAATATGATTTGTTGCGTGCCATCCGGAAATGATGCTTCGACGGCGTTACTATGCACCTTATAATTGCCTTTATGCCATTCGTCCTTGGTGCTGTATCTCATTAAACTATTATGCAGACTTTTGATGTGGTTCTCAGTAATGCTGATGTTTTCATACGATTCAGAGATCAAATCCATTACTTCAAAATATCCGACTACCTCTTGTGAATCTCTATCAGTAAGTTTACTAATGTCAATTTTTTGAAGCAACACATCAACCTCTTGGTCGCTCATTTTGTTGCCTTCAATACGGTTCGAAGCGCCTACGCTTCGAACGGTTGCAATGCTTTTTAACTCTTTCAGGTTTTGTCCTTCTTTGCGTTCAATAGCTTTCCAATTTGCATCGAAACGGTCTATTTGGCTGATTAGGTTAATCATTTTCCAATCAATATCAAGACTAAAATTATATACGACATTGTTCATTTCGATACGATTTGATACGTAAAGATACGATTATGATTTGAAATCGCAAATAAATATGATACGTTTTGATACGTTTAGGTTTGATTATGATACGAAAAAATAATCTTCCATTCTTCCAATCTTCCAATTTTCCAATCTCCAAATTCCAATCTCCAATCTCCAAATTCCAAACTCTAAATTCTAACCGGCCTTCGCTACTTTTTCCTTTTTAATGATACGAATACCTGCTTCATCAATTTTGGAGAAGCCAAGGTCGTAGCAAAAGAAATAGGTGGCACCATTATTTAATTTTTGAATGCTTGTGAAATAATTGAAGTTAAATCCGAATTCAATCATCACATGCTGGGAAATTTCTTTTTCGTCATTCTCCCAGCGCGCCGTGAGTATTCGGTAATTTTTCAGAAGCACTTTATTCACCGCCTTGATCACTTTTCTGTTGTTTTCGTTTTGCTCGTTATGAAATGCCGCTCTACAAGATGAGTTGCAGAAGCGTTTGTCACTTCTGCCTTTAATTGGCTCATCACAATATTGGCAACATGATTTTATTGTTTCCTTCGCTTTATACATTGAAAAAAGAATAAGGTGTTCATAGATGTTTATAAACGTTTATAAACGTTTATAATCGTTACTCCAGAGGAGCCATTTAATTCTTTCGACATCTTTCGAAAAAAAATAATGACACATCAAAGTTTTCGCCATCAGAAGATGGTTTATGTTCGAGAAATCGAGCATGCGGGACAGAAATATTTCTCATATACATTTAAAAAGGATAAAGATTTGTTTGCACGAATGCTGAAGTTCGCTCAAATAAATTACCTCAAAAATGAGAAAATGATTATTAGTCCGGCGGATCCATATATTCTTGAATATTTGGAGTTGAATAACAATGGAGAGTTTAGGATAATCCGTTCTGGATTGTATGAACGCGAAGTTCGGCAGGTACTACAAAGTCAAGGAAATGACGGTGACAAATTAGAAATACCTAAATTTAATTTAGTCTATAAAGCGGAATTAAAGCGCATAAAATATGAGGAAAAAGAATATTTTATGTTGGTTACTGATCACGTTCTCCACGCAAAAGAGGTGTTGAAGGCTTTGGATTCTGTGGTATTTCATAGAAAATTTGCAGCATTTCTTTTTCCAAATTCAGAAAAGTACTTGTTAATGCTTTTGGAGGCTTGCAAAGGCAAGGTCCATGTTATCATTCATCAGACCGTTAAGCTCACAAGTCTATACGTTCAATCAAGGTTTTGGCTTCAAACCTACAGTGTAGAGGTTCCTTTTGAGAACGAATATCTAGCACAAATGAAGTCGCGCAATTGCAGCATGAACACCATACAAAATTACTTTAGTAGTTTTCTGCAATTTTGTTATTACTGTCAGTTAAAGAATATTGACAAAAAGGAATTAGACGGAAACGCCGTCAATAGGGTTGTTTTGGAGCTTTCCACTAGAAACGTTTATGGCATTAGTATGCGTCATTCTTTGATCAATGCAGTGCTGTATTATTATAAAAATGTTCTTGGTCGATTCGATTACAAAAATGGGATCATTAGACCCAAAAAAGATAAGGAATTGCCTCATGTTCTGTCCAAGGAGGTGGTTCAGGGGATTTTAAGGAATTGTGAAAATTTGAAGCACCGAACGATGTTGAGTTTGACCTATGCCAGTGGGCTGCGGGTGGGGGAAGTATTGAAACTAAAAGTATGTGACATTGATAGCAAGCGAATGTTAATTACAGTCCGTGGAGGGAAAGGAAAGAAGGATAGAATTGTCATGTTGAGTGAAAAGATTTTGATACTGCTGAGAGAGTATTTTAAGCAGTACAAACCATCACATTATCTCTTTGAAGGGCAGTATGGTGGTGTTTATTCCGAAGCCTCATTGAGGAAGGTGTTGCACAATGCCTGTGTAAAAGCGAAGGTTTTGGAGCGGCCCACACTGCACTGGTTGAGACATTCATTTGCAACACATTTATTGGAGGCTGGAACGGATATAAGGTACATCCAACAGCTTTTGGGCCATGCGAGTACTAAGACAACGGAGATTTATACGCATGTTAGTACGAAGCATATTGGCATGATTAAAAGTCCATTAGATCATTTGGATATTTAATTAAAAGGTGTACTTTTAAGGCAAATAACCGTACCTCGGGTGCAGTTATGAACGAGTTA
>JBKCOM010000042.1:0-5395 GCA_046309775.1 Flavobacteriales bacterium | reverse complement strand
GCGAAATATGCAAAATACAATATGCCGCTTGGGGCAGACCATCGTCATCCCCAGTTGAGTGATGAAGAGGCGTGGGATTTGGCGGCCTTTGTCAATTCGCAACCTCGCCCGCATAAAGCGACGCCGAGTGATTGGCCAGACGTTTCTAAAAAGCCGATTGATCATCCATTTGGACCGTTTGCCGATGCTTTCAGCGAGCAACAGCACAAGTATGGACCATTTAAAGAGATGAAAAAATAGGAGGTTTAATTTACCATCTCAAATTCGAGCGTCAGCAGTTTGAATAGTTCTTTACTATTCATCGACATCAATTTGTCTTGTTCATCGCTGCTATCTAATTCTGGTAAGGCAGCCTCATCATAGACGAAGAGTTTCCATTCGCCATCATTGTATTCTAGGGCGGTGAGGTTTTCAATCCAATCTCCGCTATTCATATACACGATAGAACCCTCGTTGGTAGTGACATTGCGGAGTGCTGGCTTATGAATGTGTCCGCATACTACATAGTCATATTGGTTGTGAATACCCATTTTGATGGCGGTATTTTCGAAGTCATTGACAAATTTCACCGCAGCCTTTACACTGTCTTTAATTTTTTTAGAAAGTGAAATTTTTTCTCTTCCAAATTTTTCCAATAACCGATTGACCATTCGGTTTACGAGAATGAGCATATCATAGCCCTTTCCGCCTAATTTAGCGATTATTGGTGAGAATTTCATTGTTACATCGAATACATCACCGTGGAAGAACCATACTTTTTTGCCGTCTAATTCTAGTAATACTTTATTATCGATGTAGAAATTTCCGATGCGATTACCGGCGAATTTTCGAAGCATTTCGTCGTGATTGCCGGGGATGTAGTAGACTTCAACGCCATGAGAGAGCATGCGTGTGATTTCTTTCACGACTGCCATGTGTTCTTTTGGGAAATATTTTTTAGAAAATTGCCAGATGTCGATGATGTCGCCGTTGAGGATGAGTTTTTTTGGAGCGACACTTTTGAGGTAGCGAACAAGTTCGGAGGCATGACAGCCGTAGGTTCCAAGGTGTACGTCAGAAATGACGAGCGCTTCAATTTTTCTTCGCTGGTTGTATCTCATGGTGGTGATTCTCAATTCTCAATTCTCAATTCTCAATTCGGAATTCGGAATTCGGAATTCGGAATTCGGAATTTAAATTCCGCGGTGAATTTCGAGGCTTTTGTTTACCGCAATTTAAAGGCATCGTTAGATTTAAGATATTATATTCTATTTCAAAAAGTTGTTTTTTGTATCGTACCTTCGCGGGAATGAGAAATGTATGTTTTATAGCTATCCTGTTGTTTCTGGTGTCTTGTGGGGGCGATCGTCCTATCGATATTGAGGGACACAGAGGTAGTAGAGGCGAATACCCAGAAAATTCTATTCAAGGGTTTTTGCATGCGCTTGAAATCCAGGTGACCACACTGGAGCTGGATGTACACATCAGCGCAGATGGACAAGTAGTCGTATGTCACGATCCCTTTATTCCCGATTTCTGCTCATTGAGAGGGGTAGAAGGCAGTGATTCACTACCAAGGCCCAAAGTTTACGAATTGACCGCAGAGCAGCTCCGCAGTTGGGATTGTGGCTCATCTCCCGTTACAAAGTTCCCACATCAGCGGAAAATGGATACATATATTCCAACGCTCGAAGAAGTCATTCATTCGGTGGAAATGACAATTGTAAAGAAGGGCTTGAATCCAGTCAATTACAATATAGAAATCAAGTCAACGCCCGATGGAGACGGAGTAACGCATCCAAGTGTAGACGAGTTTGCAAACTTGGTATTGGATGTTGTTTATAGAAAGAAAGTAGAAAACCGAACGATCATTCAGTCCTTTGATACACGGGCGTTACAAGTGGTTCGCGAAAGAAAAAGTGATATGCACTTGGCGCTATTAGTAGACGAAAGTGAAGATTATCAAGAGAAAGTAAAGGCATTAGGTTTCAAGCCGCATGTGATTAGTCCATTCTACAAGCTGGTTACAGAAGAACTCGTAGAATATGCGCATGATAAAAACATGCTCGTGATACCTTGGACGGTAAACGATGTGAAAGAAGCGCAGCGTTTGGTAGGTCTGGATGTAGATGGTATCATCACCGACTATCCAGACTCTATGCTATTTCTAAGAAAAAGTTAGAGTGCCACTGCACATTCTCGTGCGGCGAAATCTGTAGCGATATAATCATCGAGCGTTGGTGTGGCCACAAAGTCAATGGTGTTCATTGCCTTCTCTATCATATCTGGAATTTCCAAAAATCCGATTTCATCATTGAGGAATTTTGCCACCGCTATTTCATTCGCGGCATTCATGATGCAAGGCATATTGCCCCCGCGTTCCATTGCTTCGAATGCGAGACCGAGGCATCGGAAGGTGCTCGTATCGGGCTGTTCGAATGTCAATTGAGGATATTTAGTAAAATCAAATCTTGGAAAATCGGAAGGCAAACGATTCGGATAACCCATCGCATATTGAATCGGAAGTTTCATGTCGGGCAGTCCCATTTGGGCCTTCATGCTGCCGTCTTGAAACTGTACGATGCTATGAATGATAGACTGCGGATGAACGATGACTTCGATTTGAGCGGGCTTTAAATTGAAAAGCCATTTTGCTTCAATCACCTCAAGCCCTTTGTTCATGAGGGAAGCGCTATCAATGGTGATCTTTGCACCCATTGTCCAGTTGGGATGTTTGAGTGCTTGTGCCTTTGTAACGGTGCTTAAAAATTCGCGCGATTTTCCTCTGAAAGGCCCACCGCTCGCGGTGAGTATGATTTTTTCAATAGGGTTGTGCCATTCACCTGCAAGGCATTGGAAAACGGCGCTGTGCTCGCTATCGACTGGATAAATATTTACTGCTTTAGATTTTGCTAAGGCAGTAACGAGATCACCGGCAACTACTAAAGTTTCTTTATTCGCTAATGCGATGGTCGTACCGGCATTGATGGCATTGACGGTGGGTTTGAGGCCAGCCGCGCCAACGAGAGCGGTCAGTACGAGTTCTATTTCCGTACTTTCTACGATTTGCTCCAATGCTTCCTGACCTGCGTACACTTTGATATCATCGTTCCAGAGTGCGTCTTTTACGATTAGGTATTTTGATTCATCACCAATAACTACCGCATTGGGCTTGAATTTTTTCGCCTGTTCGATGAGCAAGTCAGCGTTGGAATGTGCAGTGAGCACTTCTACAGAGAAGTGATCAGGATTGGCTTGCACGACATCGAGCGCTTGCGTGCCTATGGACCCGGTAGAACCGAGGATGGCGATTTTTTTCATTGTGGTGAAAGATATTAAAGAAAGCCCAATTCGAGCATAGCCTCTTGACTCATCATGCTTTTATCCCATGGTGGATCCCAGGTAATCTCGACTTTAGCTCCATTCACACCGGGTACAGAAGCCACTTTTTGCTCCACCTCTGGTGGCAAAGTTTCAGCCACAGGACATGAAGGCGAGGTGAGTGTCATGGTGATCGTAGCGAAGTTTTCATCGTTGACATCAATCATGTACACGAGTCCCAATTCGTAAATATCCACAGGAATCTCTGGATCGTAGATCGTTTTGAGAATCTCAATGATCTTATTTTGTAACTCTGCTTTCACGTTTCTGCTATTTACATTTTGGCGAGGCCGTAAATTTTCATCTGTTTTATCATCGAAGCAAGGCCATTGCTTCGGGTGGGACTGAGGTGGCTGCTGAGTCCGATATCATTAACAAAGTGAAGGTCACTTTGTGCAATGTCTTTTGCAGGCATGCCGTCGAGTACTCTGATGACCAAAGATACAAGGCCTTTGGTAATGATGGCGTCGCTATCCGCTTTGAAGTGAATGGTGCCATCATTTTCATAATCTGCATGGAGCCAAACGCGCGATTGACAACCTTTAATCAACAAATCATCGGATTTTTTTTCTTCCTCCAATAATGGCAAATCCTTTCCCAATTCGATGATGTATTCATACTTCTGCATCCAGTCGTCGAACATGCTGAATTCGGAAATGATTTCTTGTTGTCTTTCTTCTATCGTTGCCATAATTATTTTAACATCGAAATCGCCTTGATAAGGGCGTTGTAGAGCATATCGATTTCTTCAATGGTATTGTACACAGCGAATGAAGCGCGCACTGTACCAGGGATTCCAAAGTGTTCCATCAGTGGCTGGGTGCAATGATGTCCAGTGCGCACTGCAATTCCTTGGTGATCGAGCAAGGTGCCCAAATCATAAGGATGAATGCCATCAACGAGGAAACTAATGACGCTTACTTTATTTTCTGATTCACCATAAATCTTGAGACCTTCGATGGAGCTCAATTTTTCGGTGGCGTAACGCAACAATTCGTGTTCGTGGCTTTGCACAAAATCTTTATCCAGAGAAGTTGCAAAGTCAAGCGCAGCGCCGAATGCAATGATACCTTCGATGTTGGGTGTGCCTGCTTCGAACTTATGCGGTATTTCATTGTAGGTGGTGCCTGAGAAGGATACTGTGTGTATCATTTCGCCGCCACCACGGTAGGGAGCCATCGCCTCTAATATCTCGGCTTTTCCATACAATACTCCTACGCCTGTTGGGCCATAGAGTTTGTGCGCGCTGAAACAGTAGAAATCACAGTCCAATGCTTTTACATCTACTTCAAAATGGACCACACTCTGTGCGCCGTCAATAAGCACTTTCGCGCCTACCTTCCTTGCTTCAGCAATCAATGTCTCAATAGGATTGATGGTGCCGAGAGCATTGGAAACGTGATTGACAGCAATGATTTTGGTCTTTGCATTCACGAGTTGATTCAAATCGCTGAGGTCCCATTCTCCTTTTGGAGTGATGGGAATGACGCGAACAACGGCACCTTTCTCTTGAGCGAGCATTTGCCAAGGCACGATATTGCTATGGTGCTCGAGCATACTCACGAGAATTTCATCACCCGAATGAACGTTCATTCGGCCCCACGCTTGTGCTACGAGATTAATAGAATCCGTGGTACCTGAGGTGAAAATGATTTCTCTTTGATCAGGTGTATTAAGAAAAGCCGCTAACTTTTTTCTTGTCTTTTCAAAAGCCTCAGTGGCCAAATTCGCGAGGTGGTGTACTCCGCGGTGAATATTGGCATTGTAGCCGAGGTAATAATTGGTAATGCTTTCCACCACACTCAAAGGTTTTTGAGAGGTGGCAGCATTATCTAAATACACAAGGGGATGTCCATTTACTTCCTGATGCAGAATGGGAAATTCGTCGCGTAGCTTATCTACGGCTTTTGGAAGTATGATGGAATCTTGTGTTGTCATAGCGTAAGCAATTCTTTTTCTACGAGGAGTTGAATTACGTATTCTCTTACAACCTCCTCATCCACTTTGTTCAATACATCATTGATAAAAGCAGTGG
>JBKCOM010000041.1:0-19454 GCA_046309775.1 Flavobacteriales bacterium | reverse complement strand
TAAGCAAGATCATTCATCTTAAGATGGTTGGTATTATTACCCCACAACCAGTTCCATATATCATCATCACGCAGAATCTCTCGCATGTATTGCTTCATTACCGCATCGGCATTCTCTTTACCGAATCTTATCGGCAAACTTTCCTTTTCTCCGGTAACAAAGGTTGAAACATACTCCGCTACTCCTTCTCCAAGGGATAAATGAAGAATGGTTTGATCCTCCCACTTGTTTTGTGCAGTATGTACAAACTCATGCATGGCAGTTAGTGGAATGTTGTAAGGTGTATAATTTTTAATTCCCCATTGAATTCGTTCGGGCAATTCAGAAATATCCGAATTTTCATTCGCAAGCATAAACTCCGCACCGAATAATACACCATCTTTTGTATACGTTCCCGCTGAACGAAAGGCACCCACGACAAAATAAATCGGTACCGATTTCAAAGGTGGATACCACAATTTCAATTGAGCAAGATATTCTTCGATTTTCGCCTTGTCGCGAACCAAAGTGTTCATATTACCGCGAATAGAAGCCCAATATTTAGGGTATTTTTCGATCATCGCAACAAACTCATAGTCCTCATACTCCCGCACGCGCATCATATCCTTCAAACCCTGCGTGCCTTTATTGATATATAATTCATTGATCAGTCTAATTTTTTCTACGCTATCTTTTGCTGCACATACACGATCATAAGCGATCCAGAAATTCTCTACATCAGCAATGATCACGTCCAATTTATAATCTTGAGATCTCGCTTCATTATAAAACCCAAGACAGGTTATTATTGAAATCAAAAGTTTTGCTGTAAAATTTGTTGCTTGTCTTTTTTTCAAAATAGAATGAATTGGAATAGTAATGATGTGTGTATCAAATATAGGCACTTTCCCGTGACTCAGAAATAAAGATCTTGCGCGACGATTCCCTCGACCCTACCCGCCGACTTTTCTTTACTGCAGGGCGCAAAATTCCCCCAAAGAGGCGCGGCACCGAGGGGTTTATTATAGTACTGAAAACATCCCCTATTTTCATACTTCCTTCGCCCTTCTCCTAAGACGGCATAAATGCCGTCTCTACTGGGGACAGTTCTTGTTCTGCCACAGATAGCCTCGGCCAGTTCCACACTCCCAATCTTTCAATCCCTCAATCTTCCAATCTTCCAATCTTTCATTCTCTCAATCTTCCAATCTTGCCTCCCCTCGCCATTCTTTTTTATCTTTACCTCCTGAACATAAATTCTGAATTCTTCATGAAAAAAGCAATCGTCACAATATCCTGGATGTTTCTACTTTATATCGCCATCAAAGTGGTAATAAAACTAATTCTACAAGATGACATTCTGGATTATAAAATCTACATTCCCGCCCTAGCCGAAGCACTCCTCTTCTCCATCATTTTCTATTTCACCATGTCCCCTCTCCGAAAATAATACCCCCTATACCTATTCCCTATTTTCCTATTTTCCTATCTCCTATTCCTATTTCCTATTTCCCTATTTCCTATCTCCTATTTCCTATTTCCCCTCAATGTTTCCCCTTCCATCGTACCCAAAGACGCCATAAATGGCGTCTCTACTGGGGACAGTTCTTGTTTTGTTATAGAAAGCCTCGGCCAGTTCCAACCTCGCAATCTTTCATTCTCTCAATCTTCCAATCTCCCAATTTTTCATTCTCTCAATCTTCCAATCTTGTCTCCCATCGCTAACTAAAAACAAAAAACATGAAAACAACAATCTATTGTATCCTCTTAACCATGCTCATCTACAGTTGCACTGCTAAAAGAGATATTGGCGGATATTACAAAAGCGTCAATGAAGCGGAAAGAGCCATCGTTAGTGGAGACTTAAAAAAAGCCTCCGTACACTACCGCAAAGCATTTCGAAAGAACATCCATCCATTTCATCGTGACTTAGAAAATGCTTTAATTGTGGAAGTGGAACGAGGAAAACATACAGTTCTCATCAGCAAGTACAGCTCCTTACTTTTTCAGGCAGGCATGGACTATCCCGACGATTCAGATGACCGCTTGGTGATATATTTAAAAAAATCTCCTTTCGCGAAAGAAATCAACGAAGCCTTTGCAAAATCGAATCCGATGTTGAGTGACACATTGAAAGTAAATGTTGAATTAAAAGAACTCCTCGATTTAGACCAAGATATACGTTATTTCGGTGATAAAATGACCGTCGGTGATAAATATAATGGACCATATAGAGATACCATTATGAAGACAGACGCTTTTGTACAAGAGCGCTTGATAGAGATTTTAAAAGAAATAAAGTTAGAAGACATACCTTATTTTTCAAAGAAATCAATGCTAGCGATTGATGTCACAATAGGTCACAGCATGGCATGGAGTAAATTTCCTGCCGAAACATTGTACCTAGATTTGGTACAACAAGGGTTGTTGGATGCGCGAAAATTTGCATTTACGGTCGATAAGTTGTCCGATCAACCATTCGGACAATCGGATACACTTACCGGACAAAGTGGAAGATATGGTAATGCGCTTGGCTTTGCCAGTGGAGACTATTTTTTTATTACGCAGGGCAATACACCACACTATAAATTCGACATTGCAACGATACAGAAAAATAGAGAAAACCTGCATTTAAACGATGTCTATGAAGACCTTGAGCGCATTGCTTGGGGAAAGTTTTGTTCTGCACTACCTTATAAGTTTTCACCCTATTCATCCTACGCCGCTGATAGTGAATTTCCTCAATCTTACATCGCCAACATCGCCTCCATGTCCCTCCCCGTCCTCATCATCGACAAGGCGTGGTGCCCCTCGGAGTAATGCTGCCTTGAGAAAAGTAAGCGATAAAAGTCTGTGACTAAAAATAGAAAGGCAAGCTTATAACAAGATTCCCTAGACCTAACTCGTTGACTTTTTTTTACCGCAAAGGCGCAGAGGACGCAAAGTTTCGCAGAGGGGGCTGCAAACAATATTTTTATGCGCATATATTCGAATAAAGTATTATTTTTTATGTCGATGAATAGATTCAGCTTTGTAAAAAAAAGCAATGACCGAAAACGAAATAACAAATCAAATAATCAACGCATCTATTGAAGTACACAAAACCCTTGGACCCGGGCTGCTTGAAAGCGTTTACCATGAATGTCTCTATCACGAACTTGTTCAACGAGGACTTTACGTGGAAAAGGAAAAAAATCTACCTATTGTATTCAAGGAAGTTAAACTCAATGCTGGATATAGAATTGATTTATTGGTTAATAAAACTATTATTGTAGAATTAAAAAGCGTAGAGACGATCAACGACTTGCATATCGCTCAAACTTTGACCTATCTCAAACTCAGCAATCTTAAACTCGCACTGCTTATCAATTTCAACGTCCCGCTTCTCAAAAATGGTATCAAAAGGATAGCGCATAATCTATAAGAACTCTGCGTTCCTCCGCGAACTCTGTGTCTCTGCGGTAAAATAAGTCAGCACATAGGGTCGAGGAAATCGTGTTGTAAACTGACCTTTCTATCCGAAGCAACGGACCTACATCGTGAACTTTTCTAAACGCAGAGGCGCAGAGGCCGCAGAGTTTCGCAGAGGGGTTTGTTCTGCTATAGAAAGCCTCGGTCAGTTCCACACTCCCCCTCTTTCAATCTCTCAATCTTCCAATCTTGTTTCCCCTCGACCATTCCCGTCACTCAATCATTTTCTTCACTTCCTCAGAAAGCTCTATCCTTCCATCTGGAAGAAGCTTTCCTTCTTTGAAAACGACATACTGCTCAAAGGTCTCAGGAATCTCATTTCCTTCACCATCACATTCAAAAGACTTAATGGAGTCGGCAACGTAAATTTTAAAGTCCTTTGAAATCGTCATGAACTCTTCACAAGTAAATCCGCAGTCTCCCCCGCAATAACCTACTGCTAGTGTTTTACTATCTATCACCTTTCCGTCGAGTTTATATGTAGTTAAAACCGGTAAATAACAATCTGCAAGACCTAAAGTGATTGTTGCTTTAAAATCCCCGTTAGTAGGTATCTGGGCATACGAGAAGGAACGCTCCTTCATGAATTGGCTAAATTCAACGCCATCAAACTCATAAAGGCTGGTCTCCTCCTCCTCACAACCTTTCACCAAAATGGGTAAATCTGATGCATAAAATTTTTCAAGATACTTTTGAAACTCAGGATTCTCAGGCTCAACGCTGCCTTCTTTATTTTCAATTTGGCTAATATTTAAATCTGCTTTTTGTGCGTCAGAATTGTTCGAATGATTGTTTTGACATGCAAACACAAACGAGGTGATTGTGATTAAAAATAATTTTTTCATTTCTTGATTACCTTACAAAGAATCATATTCCAATCTAATTAATTTTTCATTTATGTCCTTAAAAATTGTTGAGCATCTTTAAACGCCGTTTCCCTCGACCTAACTCGCCGACTTTTTTTACCCCAGAGGCGCGGAGGGCGCAAAGTTACGCAGAGGGGTTTGTTATAGTATTGAAAACACAGTTCCAATCCTATTCCCTATTTCCTATTTTCCTGTTCCTACCCCCTACTCCTACTCATTTCGTTCAAGCCTTTGAACCGAACCCCGCATTACTAAATAAAAACAACAAAAAGAAAAAGGCGTTCAGCAAGACTAATGCAAAGTTGATCAACTTCATTTTCTTTAATAAAAGTAAGATTATGGAAATTAAAACTACACCGACGATTGCCCAATTAAGTAATACGAATGTTAAAGGTGTAATCGCACCAGAAAGGTTCAAAACATCCAGACCCAAATCCGCAATCACGAATACTATCCAGCATATGGTTAAAATAAATTTTAGTGGCATCAAAAATTAAAATTACTTTTCTAATACGATTCCCCAGACCTAACACGTTGACTTTTTTTACCGCAAAGGCTCCAAAGGAGCAAAGTTCCCCAAAGGGGCGCGGCGCAAAGAGGTTTGTCCTCAAATTGAAAACATCCCCTATTCCTATCCCCTATTTTCCTATTCCCTATTTTCCTATTCCCTATTTTCCTATTCCCTACTCTTACTCCTACTCCTACTCCTACTCCTACTCCCTCCTCCTACTCCCTCCTCCCTATCCCCCAATTCTCCGCATAATACTCCAAAGGTTCTAAGCCCACGGCATCGCGGCGTGCGTTAACATTTGCTTCGTCTTCTATGGGTAAAAAATAAAATTGACCTGTCGTTTCGTCTCTGCCAACCTGCGAACCGTAGATTTGTTTTCTACCTTCCTGCACCGCCACTCTATCTTCGAGCATTGCGAATTCGGAAGGTGATGCTTTGCCCTCGAGCACTGCAGCGCGCATCAGCGGTAGATACTCCTTTTGTTTTTCGATACTACTATGTTGAATGATCAACCACACAGCACTATTGCCCTTCAAACCAACCTGAACAATGCTAGGCCATCCATGCACTTTTAAAATACTGTCAAGAACAATCATGTTTAAGGAATCCAGTTCAGTGATTACTTTCCAGTGCGACTTCGATTCAATGGATTCAAAGCCATAGCGACGATCGATGCTGTCTCCTAATACTCGCAAGTTCTGATCCTGGTCGTACATCGACTCCAACTTTTCTTTAAGCGGCAGAATAACTTGTTTCTCCTTAGCAATTCGATTGAGTTCGATTTTGTTTTGAATAGAAGTCCATTCCGGTAAGCTCTTCAACTTTTCGAGATGGCTCACATTATTCAAAGCTTCGGAGTCGCTAAAGGCATTTACATCAAGAATTTTATTTAGAAAAAATAAAGAACTATCGAGGACATTCGTAGCGAGGTAACATTCCATCGCCGACAAACCAATATATTCTGCATAATTGTTTGTTGGCCTCTGACGATACATAGCAGCGTATTTTACCGCAGCCTCCGCAAACAAACCATTGCTATAGAGTGCATCCGCCTCGCGCATCAATCGAAAATAATTATTCTCCCCCACCTGCCCCCTCCCCTCTAACAACACAAGCAGCATCAAGAAGGTCATGATTATTTTCAAAGACATTGTAGGCATTTGCGTTCAGAATTTGGAACCAATATAATTGAAAATGATTTGCGTATGTAAAGGATTCGCCCCTAACTCTATAAAGAAAGTAATCCTATCCATCCACGCAATCTTCTGCGCTACTGACGTCGTCAACAATTCTTCATATATACCTTCGGTCATTTCATTTTTATCTTGGGGGGAGTAGTTAGGTAAAAATATAATAAATTCAATACGTCCCCTTTGTATTTATCATTACAACTTCATCAAGTGGAATCACAATTGAACGCCTTTTCACACTATCATAGAAAAAAATAAACTTTTGCGTTTTGCCAACCAGTATTAGAGTGCTTGATGTTGTAATAATCCTATTATTTAACTCTACCGTAGTTTCCGTAAAAAGTGCACTTGTCTTTCTCTTCTTTATATCATAAATAGCAATACCGTAAGTGAACATGAGCATGGTTATTATAGCAGATATTGAAATAATTATTTGCAACTTTAAGGATACGAGATAATCTAAAGCAGCAGTCAGCAACTTGAAAACGGAAAAGACCGCAAAATAAAGCCAAAATAATTTATTTGTATGAAAAAATTGATGAATACAAACTGAAGTGAAAAGTACCAAAATGCTGAAAAATAACAGCGACTTTTTGTGGTAAATATATTCGACTAAACTCGATAATGGTCTTTTATTGTCTAGAATTTTTGACATCTCATTTGGATAAGGCTCAACACCAACTGCATCTTGCGCACCTACCATATTGGTGGCTAGCTTGTGATCAGCAAAATCGATTAACTTACTCGCAATAATCTGTTGCACTAAAAAAATAATAAGCCAAAAAATCATTAAGTTAACATCATTCAAAAATGAAAGAACTATTTCCGAAATTTCCAGGTATTCTATAATATTAATGTTCCATTCGTTATAATAATAGAATAACTTCAAAAAACCATTGAATATCAAAAAAACACCCAATAGTGGCAATGTATCGACTATTCGTTTAAGATTCATAATTCATGTATTTTGGACTTATTTTTCAAGTATCAGCGAGCCCCCCTACTGTCGTGTTAAAATTAAATCAAAAAGAGTATTAATCAAATTTATCTCTTATAAATTAAATTCTTATCAAAACACTACTGATTACAATACTCTCTGACTTCGTCATACAGAGCAGTATAACCCAGCTCTGCTGATTTGCGATAGTCCTTACATGCATTTTCGCGCATGTTAAGTGCTCTAAATGAATCCGCACGATTTGAATAGGTGTACATGCCTTTTGGATTGTACTCTATGGATTTTGACAAATCATCAATTGATCGTTGAAACTCTCCTTTCTTGTAATACAAAATGCCCCGAAATCTTAAAACTTCAGCTTTCACCTTTGAATTCAATTTTTTGCTTTCTATGGACACATTGAAATCGTCAAGTGCTGAAGAAAAATCCTCTAAATACAATTTCTCCACTCCTCTGTAAGCTATCAAAGAAACACTATCGGGAAATAAACGAATGCTAGTCATCAGACTAACTAGCGCCTCCTCATAACGTTCAGAATCATGCAGGACTATAAATTTTCCAATATGAGCATCATATAAATACGGACTTAGCTCCAAGGACTTCGAATATGAATTTAAAGCTTCATGATACTGATTATCTAGGTCACCCTCTGTGATCTTGGATTTTGATAAGTTCATAGCTTTTCCATAATAGCAATCGCCAATTAAACAATATACGGAATCAAGCTTGTATCTCTTTCCTTCAACCAATTGAAGAATACTATTAGCTTGATCAAAATTCTCCAATTCGTGAAAAATTCTTGCCTTCAACAAAAGAAACTCAGGATTCGCCGAATCAATTAGCAGCGCTGAGTTAATTTCGCTCAAAGCAACCTTCGTGCTATCTAAATTGAAATTTCTTTGTGCTGATTCAAAGAATATCAAAGCTTTATCCTGATCTGATTTACATGAAACTTGAAATAACACGAATAAATGGAAGCACACCACAAACCTAACGAGTCTCAATCTCCTACAAAAAAATGAAAATAGTCCCATGTCCTGTTAGTTTTAAATATTTCATCTATTCAATTATAAGGCAAAAATTACAACGAAAATCCACTTCGCAAACAAAAAAAGAACAATTGATTCACTCAGTTTCCTCTCCATTCTTAACCAGGTCTTCTGCCAACATTTTTGCTTGTGTGATCACTGTGTCAACCGCTTTTTCTTGCAGGTCGGGCGGATAACCGTGTAGTCGTAAAATTCGTCTGACGTTCCGTCTTAACGCTGATTGAACACTTTCTTTAATCGTCCAATCTATGGTTGTGCTGTTGCGGACTGTCTTTAAAAGTTCTTGCGCAATGTGTCTAAGTATGTCGTCTCCCAATACGGCTACTGCACTGTTGTTTACTTCCAAAGCTGTATAAAAGGCATATTCTCTGTAATCCAATCCCAAGTTGTCGCCCCGTTTGTCGGCTTCTTTCATTTGCTCGGCAAATGGAATAAGCACTTTTTCCAAAAACTCAACAGTGTCAATCATTCCGTTGTGGTAGCGTTTGATGGCGTCTTCTAACATTTCAGAAAATTTCTTGCTTTCTACCAAGTTGATTTTTGTCCGCTTCTTGATTTCGTCTTTGAGTAGTTTTTTTAATAACTCAACGGCTAAATTCTTTTGTGGCAAGTCTCTCAGTTCTTGTAAAAAGCGTTCATCAAGGATTTCGATGTTTGGCTTTTTCAGTCCTGCAGCATCAAAAATGTCAATTACATTGTCGGCTGTAATGGCTTCCGAAATGATTTGCTTGATAGCTGTTTCCATTTCTTCGTCCGTTTTGCCGCCTTCATTTCGGTCGGATATTTTTACCAACCTTGATTTGATGGCTTGAAACAATGCCACATCATCACGAATTGCCATTGCCCGCTCGTGGGGAACAGAAATCGCAAAGGCTTTCAAAAGGTTTTTGGTATTCTCGGTGAAACTCTGCTCCCCATTTTCCTGACTGAAAATGTAATCAACGATTACAGGAATGAATTTCAGTTTTTCTTCTGGTGTAAGCTTGAAGAACTTACGCCAATCAAAATGCCTTAACTGGTAATCTATTACTTCGTGCAGTTCCAACATTTTGGCAACTGCCAATTCTTGGTCAAGTGTCGGTTTGCCTTCGCCACCGCTTGCTGTGTAATCGGCTAAGGCAGTTTTCAGTTCTTGTGCAATGCCTAAATAGTCCACCACCAAACCGCCTTCTTTGCCTTCGGTAAATACTCGGTTTACTCTTGCTATGGCTTGCATGAGGTTATGTCCACGCATGGGCTTGTCCACATACAGCGTATGCAAACAAGGGGCATCAAAGCCCGTGAGCCACATATCCCGAACGATTACCAATTTCAATGGGTCGTTCGGATTTTTCAAACGGTCACCAATGGCTTTTCTTCTTGGCTTGTTGCGTATGTAGGGTTGCATACTCAGGGCATCACTGCTGCTGCCCGTCATTATGACTTTCAGCGTGCCTTTGTCGTCATCATCTGAATGCCAAAGCGGCCGAATTTTTATAATGGCTTCATACAAGTCCACACAAATTCTGCGGCTCATACACACAATCATTGCCTTTCCGTCCAATACGGTATTGCGTTGCTCGAAGTGATAGACCAAATCTTCGGCAATTTTTTGCAGTCGGTTCGGATTGCCTACAATGGCTTCCAAACGTGTCCACTTTGCCCGCATCTGTTGGCGGTTGCTCAGTTCTTCGCCTTCGGTAAGTTCTTCAAACTGCTCGTCAAGTGTTACTTTTTCATCTTCATCAAAATGGACTTTTGCCAAACGGCTTTCATAGAAAATCGGAACGGTGGCTTTGTCTTCTACCGCTTGTTGAATGTCGTATATGTCCACATAATTACCGAAAACGGCTTGGGTGTTTTTGTCCGTGGTTTCAATAGGTGTACCTGTGAAACCGATAAACGTGGCATTGGGCAGAGCATCACGCAAATGTTTGGCAAAGCCATCAATAAAATCGTATTGGCTTCTGTGGGCTTCATCTGCAATCACTACAATGTTTTTGCGTTCGCTCAACGCTTGTATATCCGTACCGATATATTCAACACTTGGCTCACTTACAATATTTGGATTTTCAGTTTGCACAATGTCGGTTTGCATTGGCATAAACTTCTGAATGGTGGTAAAAACAATACCACCTGATGCCACTTTGAGCAATTGCCTTAACTCCCTGCGACTTTCTGCCTTTTGGGGTTCTTGCCTTAAAAGTTGCTGGCAATTGGTAAATGTTTCGTGCAGTTGCTCGTCCAAATCGTTTCGGTCGGTAAGGATGACTAAGGTGGGGTTTTCCATTCTCGGCTCAATGATGAGCTTGCCCGAAAAGAAAACCATACTCAAACTTTTGCCGCTTCCCTGCGTGTGCCAAATCACACCGCCACGCCTGTCGCCATTGCTTCCGCTCGCGGTTACGGTGCTTTCTACGGCTTTGTTTACGGCATAATATTGATGATAGGCAGCTACTTTTTTGAGTGTTTTGCTGTCGCTTTTTTCAAATACGACAAACTGGTGGATTAAATCCAACAGCGTGTGTTTGTTCAACATTCCGTGAAACATCACTTCCATTTGGGGTTGCAAATGGTCAGCAGTGGTCTTGCCGTCTTTGGTTTTCCACGTCATAAACCTGCTGAAATCGCTGGTAATGGTGCCGCAACGGGCATCCCATCCATCGCTGATGATGAGCAAACTATTGTAAGTGAACAGCGAAGGAATTGCTTGTTTGTAGGTTTGCAGTTGGTTGAATGCCGATTTCAGGTTGGCGTTTTCGTCCACGGCGTTTTTGAGTTCTATCACCACCAAAGGCAAGCCGTTTACAAACAGGATAATATCTGGGCGTTTGTTTTGGTTGCCTTCCACCACCGTATACTGGTTGATGGCTAAAAACTCGTTGTTCTCAGGGTTTTCAAAATCAACGATATAGATTTTCTCACCACGAATACCGCTTTCGGTTCTCATTTCCACATCTACGCCATCTGTCAGGTAGCGGTGAAAGTTCTCGTTGTTGATTAAGGCATTGGGGCTTTCGGTACGCAATACTTTTTTCAGGGCATCTTCTTTGACATCTTGCGAAAGACTCGGATTGAGTTTGTCTATGGCATCACGCAAACGAGTAACCAAGACCACTTCATTGTATTGCCTTTCTGGGTGCTCACCATCAGGGGAGATGGAAGTGCCAATGGCATATGAATAACCTAATTTTAGGATATAGCCAATAGCAATATCTTCAATATCGCTTTCATTGATGCTATTAGCCATGTGATTTAAAAATTAGGGTTACTTGTCAAGACTTCCAAGCTTGTTGAGGAGTAATCAATGTCGTTTGTCAAAAGTACCAGATTATTCTCACTACAAATTTGGGCAATCGCCTTGTCAGCAAAATCCAGATAATCTGCTACCAAAAAATTCATAATTTCATCTTTGTTGAATGATTTACCAATGACTTCAAAATGAGGTAATACATCGTTCTCCAATATAACGTAGATATCATTAAGAACAGAAACCCCCTCAGCGCTATCGCGATAAGTTTTGTATCGCAGTGCTTTAGATTGGATACCGTTTCGCTTCAAATGGTTTTCATATTCAATTCTGTGAATGCGATTGATAATTTCTGAAACCACTCTAAACTCAAGTGATAGCTGATTACCTTGTCTTAAAAGGTGATTGTAGGCCGTTGAGTAGGAAGACTGCCAACCATTTGTACCTGTTGGCCAGAATATATAAATCAAGACGTTGGCATCGAAAAAAATGTTTCTGCCTGCGAGTTGATTAATTTGATTCAGTTTATAAATAGTAGCCATTTTTACTCATCTAGTATATCATCTATACTCCTACGCATTGCATCGGGGTCCTTGTAAAAGAGTTTAGCTGTATCTACCACCCGCTTCAGTGAAACCAAACCTGATTTACTCATACCATCAACACTTAGGTTTTCCTTGATAAAATCCTCAGAATAATCACGATACAACTGACCAACAGCAGTATTCAAAAAAGCAGTTGTAAGCATTTCTACATTATAAAAAGATAAAACGACCTTACGCTTAGCTTCCAATGCCTTGATTACCAAATGATAAACCCGATCACCATCATCAGCTTCGACACAAAACGGGCTGCCTACGATATTGAAAATGTTGAGTGTAATGGAATCCATGGTGCAAGTTTAGAAAATATCTTCTGGTTTCGGTATATTTTCGGAAACAAGTTTATATGAAGACATATCATCAGTCCGAAACTGGAGATTGACGATAGTACCCGGAAACTCATCTGAAAATGCCACTACCGTCTCTCCCTTTGCAGAAAATTCATAAAAGCCGTTTGAACTAACAATTTGCATTTTGCCTTTGTTCATTTCGACGAATTCTTTCAACAAGGCAAGTCCAATCCCCCCAGTGACTTCCTCTTTTGTTGTGTTCTTGTCTTTTGTGGCCCATTTTATTGCCTGAATTGCTGAAAGATCTGTTCCAAATCGTCGATTCACTTTTTCTTTGAATCCAATACCATTATCAACTATTGTAAATTCAATTTTTTTGTCCTTTGGAAAATATTGTCCGCAGGTATATATGTTGGTGGATTCACTGTGTATTTGAGCATTTACAAATATCTCATAAATCCCTTCCGCCATCTTTTCCTTAACTCCATTCGTCATTATAGGCAACTCAGTTCGTTCTAATAATTCTTCAATAACGTACTCCTTAAAGGATCTTCCGTCATCAGCAGTTAGTTTTTGATACCGTATCGTTGTATGGTGATTGTCAGTCTCAATTATTTGACCGTAATAACTAAGAAACTCATTCTTCTTCAAAATTCTGGATGTCCAGCCATAGCTAGCATTTACTTTGATCATATTTATGTTATCCGAAATGAGATCCAAAATACACCCCAACGCAGAGCTCATGTTAGCTGCAAACCAACCCTCTATTTCCACCTCTATCTGTTCAAAATAAACTGATTTCAGCTTGACATATAAAGCGATCAGCCTTTCATAACCTTCAAAACTATTATTTATTTCCCTAATTGTGGCTTTCATATAGAAAATTTAATTTTTCCACTCATTAACTTAGGTAGAATGGTATCACGGGTTTGGGTTAAGGATTGTATTTGCAATTGATTTATCAAAATCTTACTGTAAATAGGTTTTATAAAATTTTCAAATTCTTCTATTACTTGGTTTTCAGGAATTGTAATTTCCATAGCCTCAAACGTTTTTGTTGTAATAGTGTCGAAAACCGCCCCATAAGCGTAGGCTTTCATCATTGACAACATATTCTTAACTAATAGAAACAAAAAGATATCATAGTCCAAATTTGACTTTAAACCATAGTTGGATTGACTGATCGCCATTTCTCTAGGCAGAAGGCAAAAATTGCCAACAGTGCCCCTTGCTGAAATTATTGTCGTAAACGGTGGAAGTAATTTTGCAGCACTTTTTTTAACACCTAATTCTGTAATTGTTTTCTCCGTCCCTATTATAAATTGATTATTACTGCTCGTAATATCTTTGGCTGAAATCCAATTTATCTCACCATCCCAAAAATCAGATTCACTTGTTTTTGGTGTTCCACCGCTTAATAAAGACGCAATTTCTAAAACACTACCCTTTCTCCAACCCCTAGGTAATCCATCAACTGACTCGCCCTCAAAACCCGGAAAGTTGAAATTGACAAACCACTCTTTAAAAATGGCTTGTGCCAAGGCCTCCAAAGTTTGATTCATTTGTAAATTGAGTTCTATTTTGTCCTCAAGGGAGGAAAGGATGGAGGCGATTTGGGATTGAATATCCTTTTCTAATGGAGCGTCAAACTCATAATCACAAATTCTTGTCGGTGATGTATGTTTTACTGTTGAACCTGTTGCGGAACTTACAATATAGTGTTGATACTCTTGGGTCCTTAAAATCCAATACAAGTAATTTTCATCAACGTCATCTGATTTAAACTGAACTAATCCTAATCGTTGATTGTGTAAATACCTCACACCTCCATGCGGTGGAATTTTCGCAGAATATCCAAGTGTGTCACCAGCTTTACTTAAATCTGTCATGGTGATTAAAATATCTCCTTCATTCAAAACATAATCTTCAGGAACTTCCCCATTGTAATATTTAAATTTGTCAGTTTTAAAACCACCACCCATTTTAAAATTCCCAGGGGTGAGTAAAATATCGGTAGTAGGTTCCGCAGAAAAGAACTCACCTTTAAATGCAAAACCATGTTTTACATTTATCAAGTCACCCACTCTGTAAGTTCGTCTCTCACTCATTTTAATTCAATGTTATATTCAGTTGAAATAATTTCCTTTGTTTCATCGTCTTCAAGCAAGGTTAAGACCTCCACTGGCTGCACCACCTTTTCACTACCTTTTGTAAAATGAATATTGATGATTGATGAAACCAAGAGGTTTTCTACTTCATCTTCATTGGGGGGAAGTCGGGTTACATATTTGCAAATGTCAGCAAGGGCGTAATTCTCAATTTTGTATTCTGCTCCATCCATCATAATTACCGTCATGCCGTTTAACTGGTCTTTGAGGTAATCGGAAAAATATTCTGTTTGTGCAAAGTCGTATATGGTTCTTTCCTTAATGTAGTTATCGTAATCTCTTTGTATTTCTGCCAACACGTTGTTTTCATCCTGCCATATGGTAATGTGTCTTTCCCATTTAGCTTTAAACTCTATCTCACAGTTTTTGTAGTCACCATCCTTTGAAACAAAAATCACTTTGTCATACTCTGACACACCATCAAAATGCATTAAACTTTCCCAAACTAAACTGTCTTTAAAACCAGCATCCTTATATTTTCCGGAATGAGCAAATGGTTTTTTCTTGCTTTCGTCTTTCATTACCCTTGTCATCATACTTCGCAAAACTGTGTCGGCAATTTCTTCATTAATATCCAAGAGCTTTACCTGCTTTGTAGCAAGATAGGTGACGGCTTTGTCTTCAACATAAGCGGCACAATCAAATTCTTCTTCAGGTAAAGTAATTTCAGAAATATGTGGAAGCCCTGAAAGGCGTTTAGCCAGTTTCTGAAATTCTACAATGTCGGTTTTATATTGGCGTTGCTTTTGGTCTTTCAGTTCTTCAATAGCCCAAGTAGGGATAGCCATATGAATATCATCAGTGAGTTTTTTTTCGATGATAAATTCTTCTATGACCTGAAACGGTCTGCCAAAAGCAAAGAAACTATAAGCCACTTCACCTGCTTCTGTGCTCCGCAGTGAATTTGTGTCAAAAACAATAAGTGTTTTAAGTTTGAAGCTCATACAAAATTACTTTCTAAAGAAGCGGCTAACATCTTCTTTTGAAATTTGATTGATCAATTCGTTGATTTTATTTTGATTTCGATATTCTTCATCAGTTAGCAATTGAATATTATTTGCATCCATTGAAAGGATAAAAATAACCTTCGTATTTCCATTGTCGATTTCACCTTCATTGCACATTGTATTTGCATCTACTACAACATTCCTATGAATAAATAATCCTTCATAATGATTAAACCAAACGCTAAACGGAATTTTGTGATTGATTAAACTCAAATAGTGGTCATATGTGTATTTGTCTGCAAGCGGATATTGCCCAAGGAAAACAACTTCATTAGTGTTTTCACCATAGTAGAATTTCAATTCGTAATTCATATTTATTTATTTTAAATGTTAAAGCCTATTTTGGTTAAATTGTTTTTTATTGCTTCATCTAGTTCATTCGCTTTTGCTTTCTATGTAGCAATCTCCTCCAACTTATGTTTATTCATACACTCATTCTAAACCGCCATTTTTGTAGTACATTATTTCGCAATTATCCAAGGTTTCACCAAAGCGAATAAATATACCTAATCCATATTGATAATTGTTGCGAACTGTATCTGTAAATCCCATTAGCTTTTCAACATCTCTGCCATCTGCTGTCCAATAACCCTTGAACTCGAATGCTACGACATTTTTATTATTAAAGCCCCTGCGGTGTAGAATAATATCAGGATAAACACCGTGACTTAATGAAAAGCCTTCCATATCCTTTACGCCTTCACCGTTGCGGTTGTAATCAAAATCAATAGTTAGTTCATCATCATCACCAAAAGATGTAAATTGAAGGATTTCAGAAAAGTAAAGCCCAAACCTGAAAGCAATAGACCTTTCGTGTGCTCGTCTTTCAATTAGCGAAAAATCCTGACTATAAACACGTTCTAATGCAGATGCAGCTGCTCCTTTGATTTCGGCTGTTTGGTTTTGTGTTAATATCATTATCTCGGTTAGGTTATTTTGAGCACGCTCATCATTGTTCCGTCCAAATGGTCAAAATCTCCGTCTGTCGTCATTAAAGTAATATCCAGGGAATAGGCAGTGGCAGCAATCCAAAGGTCGTTTTTACCCATCTTTCTGGCTGAACCACTGAGAAGATTGCCCCTTTTATCTTTAATTTTCCGTTTTGAAAAAGCGTCTATTTCAGTGTAGGAATCAATCAATAACTGGTCAGCATTGGAAATGTCGATATAAGTTATTTCTTCAAGTATCTTATTTAGCCGTTCAATTTTGGGTTTGCCCCAATTGTTTTGAGCAATAAAAGATTCTAATTCTGCCTTTGTAGCAACCGAAACAATAACATTTGCCGCTTCATCATACTTTTCAAGTTCTTCAAGACATTTTTTACCTGTGGCTGTTTCTCTTACGATGTGAATGAATACACAGGTATCTATTACGATATTTTTCATCTGTGTATGTCTTTAAGCATTTCTTTAAATTGTTCATCACTGATTTCATCTTTCAACAAGCCTGAAATACTTTTTAACGCTGAAAGCGAGCTTGATTTTTTTGTTTGTTTAGTTCGAAACAGTAATTGTTGATGTGCAGTCATTGCCGAAGGTTTTTTAGAGAAGAATTTATCTCTTGCTCCCGGCTCGTTGTATTCTTGTATTTCCACAAAACTCAATTGACCGTTTGGCTTGTAATGAGCCATTCCTGAAATGGTTACTTCCTTGCCCATAAAGCTGACAATATTTTCAATAATGGTTTTGTCGTTGGCAAACACATTCACAAAACCTTGTTCTGTTTGTAAACCGAGTTTTCCTTTGGAAACCTTCATTTCATCCAATTGACCGTTTACGATTACTTTTTTAGGCTCAGGAATGCTGTCTTCCAATTGGCCAATTTTTTGAAAATCATCTTTTGTCAAGCGAACTTCTGCAATCGTTCCACGATTTGCCATATAGAATATTTCATTATCGCTAATGAAGTTTTTCTTGAAACTCATTAATGATTTCAAAAGCGGTTTGTCTAGGTCTGCATCTTCGCTTTCATCATTCAGGGCTGTTTGAAAGGAGTGAATTACCAACGCCATTGGGGTTAACTGCAGCACTTCTTCCTTTGGTTTAAAGAGTTCGTATTGCATTCCTTTTATTGTTTCGGAAAAGTGGGTGCAGTCTATAGTCAATGAAGTTCCTTCTTGCACGCTTCCTGAGATACTTTGCAGTCGAAATGCCAAAGCCTTTTTTAAGTTCTTATCTGGGGTAATATCACTAAATCCCCTTAATTTAAACATCAATGCCTTGGTGGCTATATCTTTGGTAGACTTTGTCAATAGGTTTAATCGGTCAAACTCCAATAACCCATTGTCTTCATCTTCACCTACTATTTTTATATCGTAATTCATTGTCTAGTTTCGTCTTAAATGGTGAAACCAATTTTTCCCAAATTTACTTTTATCGCTTCATCCAACTCATTGGCTTTCTGCATCTGCGCTGAAAGGGTAGAAGTTAGTATTTGCATTTTTTCATCAAATGCTTGTCCGTCTTCTTCCACTTCCTTAAGGTCAATGTATCGCCCTGGAGTCAGGATGTAATTGTTTTTGCGGATTTCTTGAATGTTGACAGACTTACAAAAACTGGCAAGGTCTTTATAATCGGCAAATTGCTCCTTGCTTCTCCATTTGTGATAAATGTCGGCAATGCTCGCAATGTCGTTATCTGTTAGTTCACGCTGTTTGCGGCTAATCATAGAGCCAAATTCACGAGCATCAATAAAAAGCACTTCGTTGGTTCGGTTTCTGAATTTGGTTGTTTCGGTTTTGTTGCGTGCCAAAAACCACAAACAAGCAGGAATTTGCGTATTGTAAAACAACTGCGAAGGCAAGGAAACCATACAGTCCACTAAGTCGGCTTCAATCATTGCTTTTCTGATTTCACCTTCGGTGGCAATTTCAGAACTCATACTGCCGTTTGCCAAAACAATTCCTGCCGTTCCATAAGGGGCAAGTTTGCTCACAAAGTGTTGCAACCAAGCATAGTTGGCATTACCTGTTGGCGGAACGCCATATTTCCATTTATGGGTTTCCACTTTGTTGATGTTGTAATCGCTGATGTTGAAAGGCGGATTAGCTATGATGTAATCAACCTTCAATTCAGGGAACTTGTCGTTCATCAAAGTGTCGCCCAACTCTATTTTGGCATCAATACCGCGGATAGCCAGATTCATTTTTGCTAACTTGTACGTAGTCGGGTTGCTCTCCTGTCCGAAAATGGAAATTTTGCCTTTGCGGTGTTCGTGTAGTTCAATGAATTTTTCGCTTTGCACAAACATTCCACCACTACCGCAACAACCGTCATACACACGTTTTTCCGCTTCGGGGGCAAGTATTTCAACCAAGAGTTTTACAATGCTGGCAGGCGTGTAAAACTGTCCGCCTTTTTTGCCTTCCGCATCTGCAAACTGTCCCAAGAAATACTCAAACACAAATCCCAAAACGTCTTTGCCCTTTCCGTTTCCACCTTTGCTCAAGGTGATTGAGCCAATTAAGTCAATGAGTTCGCCAAGTCGTTGTTTGTCGAGTGTAGGTCGGGCATAGTCTTTAGGCAAAACTCCTTTGAGTGCGGCATTGTCTCTTTCAATGCTGTCCATTGCTTCGTCTATGTCCTTACCAATTGTCGGTAGTTTGGCTCTGCCTTGTAACCATTTCCAACGTGCTTGCGGTGGCACATAAAATACTCTCTCGGCTGCGTATTCGTCTTTGTCTTCCGGCTCGGCTCCTGTTTCGTTTTTGGTTGCGTCTAATTGTTGATAGAGTTCATCAAAAGCATCTGAAATATATTTCAAGAAAATCAACCCCAACACAACATGTTTGTATTCTGCCGCATCCATATTGTTGCGAAGTTTGTCGGCAGCTTGCCAAAGGGTTTTTTCTAATTCTAAATTCTCACTCATTTGTTGTCTGTTATACTAAATTTTAATTATCAAAGTTAGTTTTTTAAATGAATGTTCTCTGAATAAGACCATTTAGTTCCAATAAGTTGCACATTGGGTATGTCAATTAAATCGGACAAAACAGTTTTTCAACTCGGCTTCTCTTCCTCAATCCCCCCCCACAAAAATACCCCTCCCCAACCAAAAAACCAACTAATCCAAAAAATCCCGTCGAAATTCGGGGAGAAAGAAAGAAAGAACGATTGAGAGAATGGAAGATTGAAA
>JBKCOM010000040.1:0-79561 GCA_046309775.1 Flavobacteriales bacterium | reverse complement strand
TTGAATCATCTGTACTACACGACGCATAGGCATCAATACTTTTAAGAAAATGTGAGTTTGTCCTCATCGACGGTGAAGCCCCTCTCCTTTGGAGAGGGGTTGGGGTGAGGCTGAAACGAGGCGATGAGAAGGACTTGTTGGAGAACTTCACTATAGCAAAACAATCCGCTGGTAATGAGATAATAAGATAATAAGATAATAGGGTAATAGGATAATAAGATGATTTCTCGTTCCCGCCGCGCCCCTTTGGGGCTCTCTATTCTCAATTCATTCTCATTCTGATTATGATTCTGATTCTAAAATGTGCTTGACGTGGTCGTCTAATACTCATAATAAGGACATTGGTGATGGTGCTCTTCGATCCGGATAAATAGCCTTTTATTGCGGCGCAGGCCTCTCCCCAACCCCTCTCCAAAGGAGAGGGGCTAGCTCCTCTTTTTTATAAATCAATCAGTAAATTTCATTTAAAAAAGTTGAATTGAATCATCTGTACTACACGACGCATAGGCATCAATACTTTTAAGAAAATGTGAGTTTGTCCTCATCGACGGTGAAGCCCCTCTCCTTTGGAGAGGGGGTGGGGTGAGGCTGAAACGAGGCGATGAGAAGGACTTGTTGGAGAACTTCACTATAGCAAAACAATCCGCTGGTAATGAGATAATAAGATAATAAGGTAATAAGATAATAAGATAATAGGGTAATAGGATAATAGGGTAATAGGATAATAGGATAATAGGGTAATAGGGTAATTTATTTTTCTCGTTCTTGTTCTTGTTCTCGTTCTGTATTCAGAATCAGAATGAGAATCAGAATGAGAATGAATAAAGTGGGCTAGTGGGAGAGTAGACTAGTATGCTAGAGCAGCCTCTTTACCATCGCAGGGCCTTCGTAGATGAAGCCGGAGTACACTTGGACGAGGGAGGCGCCGGCGGCTATTTTTTCTTTTACATCTTCCCGCGTTTGGATGCCTCCCACACCGATGATGGGTAAGGCTCCGTTGGACTTCTTATGCAAATACTCCACCACCTGTGTGCTACGCTTGCGCACGGGGGCGCCGCTCAATCCGCCGGCTCCAATACTTTCCACGAGCGTTCGTTCGGTTTTTAATCCTTCTCTCGAAATAGTAGTATTCGTGGCCACCACACCCGCGATGCCCGAACTTATTGTAATTTCTACAATATCATCCAACTGGCTATCGGTCAGGTCTGGTGCGATTTTCAACAAAATAGGTTTTGGATTCGGCTTCTGATTGTTGAGGTCTTGGAGCGTTTTCAATATTGCCAACAAGGGTGCTTTGTCTTGCAACTCGCGCAATCCGGGCGTGTTGGGCGAACTTACATTCACCACAAAATAATCGACCACATCGAAAAGATCGTGAAAACAAATGATGTAATCATCCACTGCATTTTCATTGGGGGTCACTTTGTTTTTCCCAATGTTTCCGCCAATGATAATCTTAGACTTTCGCTGGCGAAGGCGCTCGGCGGCGGCTTTAGAACCTCCGTTATTAAAACCCATTCTATTGATAAGCCCATTGTCCAAAGGCAATCTGAAAAGCCGTGGCTTGTCGTTGCCGGGCTGAGCCAAGGGCGTGACGGTGCCTATTTCGATAAAACCAAATCCCAAATCTTCTAACAAGTCCACCCAACGCGCGTCTTTGTCAAAACCAGCTGCAAGCCCCACAGCATTGGGGAATTCAATGCCCAACACGTTCACGGGTGTTTGACTTTTTGGTTTGCAAATGCTGCGAATGAGCGACCTGCCTCCGGGGAGTTTCGATACGAATTGAAGGGCGTCCATGGCCAAATAATGCGCTCTCTCCGGATCAAGAGAAAAGAAAATGGGTTTGATAATTTTCTTATACATTGGGCAAAGATAAGTTTAGAATAAAAAAAAGGATTAAACCTTTTCATACAACTCAGGTCATAGTTTCAAATTCCAACGTTTGGCAGAAGAAAAAGAAATATTAGAACTGTTATTCGAAAAAGGTGCGCGCGACAAGGCCTTCGAGTGCATGCTGGATCAATACCAAAAACCTATTTATTTCTACATCCGCCGTATGGTGCTCGATCACGATGATGCGGATGATGTTTGCCAAAACACTTTTATCAAAGCGTGGAAAGGACTGGAACAATTCAGAGGGGATTCGAAAGTGAGCACGTGGCTCTACCGCATCGCTTACCATGAGAGCATTACTTTTTTAGAAAAAGCAAAAAAAATAGCGGGCGTGCGAATGGAAGATGTAAAGTCAGGTTTGCCCACTGCCCTCCAAAGAGATGAATTGTTTGACGGTGACGACATCGATGCGCGATTGCAAGCGGCCGTGGCGGTGCTACCGGAAAAACAAAAGGCGGTTTTTGTAATGAAATATTATGAAGAAAAAAAATACGAGGAGATCGCCGAAATCACGGGCACTTCGGTGGGAGCGCTGAAAGCGTCTTTCCATCATGCGGTCACGAAGATTGAAGATTTTATAAAGACATCCAATACTTGGTAGATGAATTTTTTAGAAAAAAATAATAAGGAGGTTTTCAAAACACCAGATGATTATTTCAGCCAATTGCGCGCGCGCATCGAGGCGGAAACCATCGGGGAGAAGTTGGACCTTTCTGCACAAAAAGAAATTATTCTTCAAAAGACCACAAGAAGCAAGGGGCGCGTGCTGCCGCTTTTCAAATGGGCTTCTGTGGCCGCAGCCGCAGCGATCGCGGGCTGGGGAATATGGTTGTACTCACAAAAAACAGAAATTGTGCAAACAGTCGATTTTGCGAGCGCGGTGCAACAACTTGACTTAGACGAGTCTGAATTGCTCGCAGAGGTTTCAGACGAGGTGTTCATTGACTATCTCAACACTGCCATCGATACCATCCACCAAGAGATGATCGTGAACATTGTGCATGAGGAATTGGAAATAGAATCAAATACAAAAGAGGAAAAAGTTTCATCACAAACGACAGATACTTTTGAAGCCTTGACAGACGAGGAGTTGATGGATGCCATCATCGCGTCAGGAGCTTTGGAAGATTTTTAAAAATAAAAAAGATATGTTACAAAAGTTATTGTTGAGTATGACTGCCTTGTTTGCTTTCACCGCAGTGATGGCGCAACCGGGCGAACGAAAGGAAAAGTTGGAGGCATTGAAGCGTCAGTATATCACCACAGAACTGGAGCTTACGGTGGCGGAGGCAGAAAAATTTTGGCCTGTCTTTAATGAGTTTGAAACGGCGCGTAAGGCGTTGCGCAAAAGCGTAAAAGAAGCGAGCGACAAGGCTTTGGAACCAACTGCAAGCAAAGAAACGGTAATCGAATCGGCAGAAACGATTGCGCGAAAGAAAAAGGAAGAGGCAGATTTGGAATTGAAGTTTATTAAAGATGTGATGCCTATCCTAGGCGCGCAGCGCTCTGCTCGCCTTTTTGAAATGGAAGAAGAATTCAAGCGTCGCTTGCTAGAAGAGATGCGCGATAGAAGGGGAGAAGGAGGCGGAGGACCGCCGCCACCACGTCGTCGCTAATTATTAGCAGGGCACGAATTCTAATAAACAGCCTGCCTCAAAATGATTTTGTCCAGCAGGCAAAACGACCCAACCGTCGATGTGCACAAGCGAAGCGAAGTCGCCACTTCCATTGCCAGGAGCGGGATGGGCTATTAAAACGCTATTTTCATTTTTAATTTTAACCCCAAGGAAGTTCGTAAGACTTCCTTTTTTTTCGATGTCAACCGCGAGTTTTACAAAGGATGAATTTTGTTCTAAACCTAACGACTTCCGAAGCCACGCCACGAAATAATACTTCGCACAGACCAAGGTCGATACAGGATTTCCTGGGAAGGCAAATACCACTTGATGCTCTTTCGTGCCGAACCAAAAGGGCTTGCCGGGTTTTTGTTCTACTTTATGAAATGTCTTTTTAAAACCAGCAGCCTCGAGTTCGGTTGGCACAAAGTCAAACAATCCTTTTGACACACCCCCAGAAAGCAAAAGCACATCGTAGTGCTCTATATCTTGAAAGGCTTGATGAATCACATTTCTGTCATCGGGTAGGTGTTTCATTTCAGCTTGAATACCCATTGCGGCGCAAAGGCTGTGGAGGGCGTAAACATTGGATTTTCGAATCTCCACTTCATTGGGCATTTGATCGATTTCGATCAATTCATTTCCAACGGAAAGAATCAAGATTCGAGGGGATATAAGTACTTCAACGTTTGTCTTTCCAATAGAGGCCATCACGCCAATGATGCTCTCGTTGATGACGCGTCCCTTTGCTACGAGTACGTCGCCTTTGCGGGCGTCAAGTCCTTTTGTATGGACGTTTTGTCCAACTTTTGAAGGATTTTTTTTTATAGAAAAATTATTTTCAGTAAAATCAATATCCTCATAAGGCACTACGGTATCAAAGCTTTCAGGAAGTTTGGCTCCCGTCATGATTTCAATACAATCACCCGCGTTCGGTATTACATTATACGTTTCACCTGCACCCACGATGCCTTTTTTATTGAAACTCTTGTGCGTTTCTAAATCTTGAAAACGAACCGCTATTCCATCCATCATCACGCGGTTGAATGGCGGAAAGTCTTGGTCGGCCTGTAAATCTTCTGCGAGAATTTTACCCAAGGCGTCTTTGAAGTCAACGCGTTTTGTACCAAAACTTCGGGTGTGCTCAAGAATGATATGTTTGGCTTCGCTGACAGGTATCATGGATTATCCTCCGATTGTGGCCATAGACTCTTGAATGTTCGATCGCTGTTTTTCCGCTTCAAAACCGTTTGCAAAGCGCTTACTGACAACGTTTGCAAGAAATTGTTTGAGTTTGTTTTTATCAGCGCCAGACCGCAACACATCGCGCCAACTGGTGCTACTCTTTTCATAAAGACATGTTTTGATTTCACCAGATGGCGTGAATCGCAAGCGATTGCAAGTGCCGCAGAAGGTTCGGGAGAATGCGGCAATGATGCCAATGCTTCCTTTGCTGCCCGCAAGCGTATAGCGAGATGCTGTTGCATTCGCTTCTTGATTTGCAGGAGTGAGTTTACCAAAAACACTTTCAATATGTTCGAGTATGCGTGGTGCATTCCAAGGCTGCGATTGACGAGCTCCTCCGTTGAATGGCATTTCTTCGATGAAGCGCACTTCGATGTCGTTTTTAAATGCGAGTTCACAAAGAGGAATGATATCCTCGATGTTTTTATCGGCCATCACGACGGCGTTGACTTTCGTTTTTATTCCACTATTTATAAATGAATGAAGTGCAGCGAGCGTTTCGTTAAGTTGATTTTGCCTTGTGATTTCATAAAAACGCTTTTCATCCAAACTATCCAAACTAAAATTGACGCCTGCTAATTTCCAATTTGCCAATTCATGGATGTAAGGCGCGGCGAGTATGCCATTGGTAGTGAGATGTACTTCGGGAATCAATTTACTGTCACAAACTTTTTTTATAAATGAATGAAAATCTTTTCTCGCAAAAGGCTCTCCTCCAGTAAAACGAATTTTCTTAAAACCGAGTTCAGCAAGTATTTCAATGGTTTGAAATAATTCTTCGTAACTGAGAATATTCGATTTCTTCAGCCAATCCAATCCATCAGCGGGCATGCAGTAGGTACAACGCAGATTGCATCGATCGGTGATCGCGATGCGCGCGTAGTCTACTATTCTCCCGTGATTGTCTATGAGCATGGATTAATGTTTATGAGGAAGGTCGACTTCAACCAAAACATGAAGCGCCGTTTCAGAGCCATTGTCCACGATTCCAGCGTATTGAATGATCTCTTTTGAATCTTTGCTGAATGCGGATTTTGGTATGCTAACTCGAATGGCTTTATGATCGGTAGCAACCGAACAAACGTTCGGTAGCCATAGAATGAGTTCGATTTTGAAAATGTCTATAGGTGAAAAAACCGTGGATACTTCCACGGTTTTTCCATTTTGTAATTCTATGGCTTCCTGCTCAGAAATCCTAAAGCGGAGTTCATTCGCCGTAATTCTTACTTTCATTTCTTCAGTCCAATCTCAGCCAAACGCTCATCGAGGAATTCACCTGCTGTGATTGGAGGCCATTGTGCGGACTCTCCAGCAGGAATGCAGCTTGGCAAGCAATCCAATTTCATTTCACTTCTTGGGTGCAAGAAGAATGGAATAGAATATCTTGGTTGAGACCATTTTTCTCTTGGAGGATTCACCACGCGGTGAGTGGTACTTTTTAATTTGCCATTGGTATGGCGTTGCAACATGTCGCCAACGTTTACTACAATATGATCAGGGAGTGCAGTTACTGCTACCCATTCACCTTTTTTATTCAATACCTCCAAGCCATCAGCACTTGCACCTATTAATAAGGTAATAAGGTTGATGTCTTCGTGTTGTCCGGCGCGCACCGCACTTTTTGGTTCGCTGGTGATAGGAGGGTAGTGGATTGGGCGAAGGATGCTATTGCCATGATGAATCTTTGAATCGAAATAGTTTTCGTCAAGACCAAGATAGATAGCGATGGCTCGAAGCATGTGTTTGCCGGTTTCTTCAAGGCTCTTGTAGGCTGTCTTTCCAACTGCATTGAATCCAGGCAATTCAGCAACATCTACATTTTCTGGGTATTCATTTTTAATAGGATCATCTCCCGTAACGTATTGACCGAAATGCCAGAATTCTTTTAAGTCGCCGGCATTGCTGCCTTTGGCGTGTTCTTTTCCGAAAGAAGTGTATCCGCGCTGACCAGCAAGGCCTTCCACTTCATATTTCTTCTTTACATCTTCTGGAAGATTGAAAAAAGCTTGTACTTCTTTATAAAGTTCTTCGGTAGTGTTTTCATCCATGAGGTGATTCTTCACGGCAACAAAACCAATCGTTTCGTATGCTTCACCAAGTTTTTGAACGAAAGCGTTTTTTCTTTGAGGATCATTGCTCAAGAAGTCGGCAAGATCAACGCTGGGAATTCCCATATCCTGTAAACTCATCTCTTTACTTTTTTGGTTTTGCCAAATGTAAAAAAGAAGTTGATAAAATGTGAATAATCAATTTTCGATTGTGATTCTTTGGATAATCTCGATTTTGTTACCGCAGGCGTCTTCACAGGAGTAGAAACGAGTAATGAGATTTGCTGTTTTTTCTTCTCTGACCTCTACGGGATAGTTTTGTCCGCTGTTGTCCCGTGAGCTCAAGACCGCTGCTGGAGGTATTGTTTGACCTTTTTTCACTGACGCGTCTTTTGCCTCGCCAATGAGTTCGGGAGCCTGGTTGTCTTTTAAAGAAATGTACTGTTCGGCGTTTGCGGTATTGCCGCAATTGTCTTTGAATGAATAGGTTCGAACCAAGGTGCCGAGGCATCCGCCGGAGAAAATTTGGTCAGAAAATGTTGAAGTAATTTCACCACAAGATGAAACAGCTTTTGGAGTCTCAATTTCGGAAATCGCGTCTATTTGACATTCGAATTGTTTCGGGTAATTGTTTAAGGAAATTTGTGCATTTGATATCGCAACATTGCATAATATTGAAATCCAAATTAGTGCTTGTATCTTGATTACTTTACTCATTTTGCTTGTAGTGAAAATATTTCAAAAATAACACTTGTACCGGCATTTTATTGTTTAATGCCCGAGGGTATTCGCTGAACAAAATTGTATTGCTAATGTTGTACAACACAAGTTTGAATGCAAACTATTCCTAATCACATTATTAATTATTTAAAACAAAATCTAAACATGAGGAAAATCTCTACGTTGCTTTTCGCAGCAGTGATGGCCTTTCAAATGAAGGCACAGACGGTTGTGGATGTCGTTGTAGGCAGTCCCGATCACACGATTCTGGAGACGGCAGTAATTGAAGCTGGTCTTGCAGGAACACTGTCAGGCCCAGGCCCTTTTACAGTATTTGCGCCAACTGATGCAGCATTTAATGCTTTGCCAGCTGGAGTTCTTGATGCTCTTTTAGCAGATCCATCAGGTGACTTAACCACCATTTTGACGTACCACGTTGTTGGTGAAACCTTCTTTTCTGGAGATTTAGTTGATGGTACATTCTTGCCTACGCTTCAAGGAGAGTCTTTGAGCGTTTCGGTGGGAGGTTCTGTGCAAATTAATAATGCCACTGTCACTTTTGCGGATATTGCGACTGATAATGGTATCGTTCACGTAATTGATGCGGTGCTCTTGCCCGAAGCAATATTGACTGCAACAGTTTATGATATCATTGAAAACAACGCTCAATTGAACACGTTGGAAGCGGCTATTAATGCTGCTGGCTTAGTAGAAACACTCTCTGGAACAGGACCGTTTACGGTTTTCGCTCCAACAGACGCTGCTTTCGAAAACCTGCCTGCTGGACTTCTTGAGTCATTACTTAATGATCCCGACGGCTTGCTTACAGAAATTCTATTCTATCACGTTGTTAGCGGCGCAGTAGAAAGTTCATCACTTGAAGATGGTCAAGTGGTTACAACGGTGAATGGAGATGTGGTGGTAATTACAATTTCTGATGGGCTCGTTTTCGTAAACGATGCACAAGTGGTTGTAACAGATCTTCAGGCTGACAACGGAATTGTTCACATCATTGATGCAGTTTTGGTGCCCGGCCCAGTTGCTTTGCCTACGATCTTTGAAATAGTTGCAGGCAGTGAATCACACAACACACTCGAAGCAGCAATTTTAGCTGCTGGTTTAGACCAAGATTTGAGTGCTGAAGGAGCTGGTTTGACATTATTTGCTCCAACAGATGATGCTTTCAACGCTCTTCCAGCTGGAACAGTAGAAGCATTGTTGGAAGATCCTGCTGGATTGTTAACAGATATTTTGCTTTACCACGTTGTTGGTTCTGTAAATGCTTCTTCTTCTTTGGCTGATGGTCAGGAGTTGATCACGTTAAACGGATTGACATTGACCGTTACAATTGACGACGGTGTGTTTATCAACGAAGCCGAAGTAATTCTTGCTGATATTGAAGCGAGCAACGGTATTGTTCACGTAATCGATGCAGTGCTTGTTCCAGCAGAGGAATCAAATACTGTATGGGATGTAATCGTAAACAGCGAAGAACACAACACTCTTGAAGCAGCTGTTAATGCAGCAGAACTAGCTGGCGCTCTATCTGGACCAGGTCCACTTACAGTATTTGCTCCAACAGATGCGGCCTTCAACAATTTGCCTGAAGGTACTTTAGAGGCTTTGCTAGCTGACCCAAGTGGTTTGTTGACTGAGATTCTCGTTTACCACGTTGCAGAAGGTGCTGTCACTTCCGATATGCTTATGGATGGTCAGCAAATTGTAACACTTCAAGGTCAATCCGTAACTGTAACGCTCAGTGAAGGTTTGGTATTTATCAATGACGCACAAGTTATTTTTGCTGATATTATCGCTTCAAATGGCGTGGTGCACGTAATTGACGCTGTATTGACGCCAGCTCAGCCATTAGAGTCTTCAGTGTGGGATATTATTGCCAACAGTGCAGACCACAATACTTTAGAAGTAGCAATTGAAGCAGCAGGTCTCGTTGAAACACTCGATTTTCCTGGTACATTCACTGTATTTGCTCCAACGGATGATGCTTTCAATGCACTTCCAGCAGGTACAATTGATGCTCTTTTGGCCGATCCAGGTGGGTTGTTGACTGAAATCCTCCTTTACCACGTTGTTGGTTCAGTGGCTCTTTCAACAGACCTTGAAGACGGTCAAGAAATTGTTACTTTGAATGGCGCTAGTGTTACTGTTACTTTTGAAAACGGAAACGTATTTATCAACGATGCGCAGGTTATTTTGGCTGATTTGACTGCTGATAACGGTGTTGTTCACGTAATTGATGTTGTGTTGATTCCACAAGCAGAAACAAACACAGTTTTAGATATCATTGTAAACAGCCCTGATCACAATACTTTAGAAGCTGCTGTAATCGCTGCTGAATTGGATGGTACACTGGCAGGTCCTGGTCCTTTCACAGTATTCGCTCCAACAGACGCTGCTTTCAATGCACTACCTGCAGGAACTGTAGATGCTTTATTGGCTGACCCAACAGGTTTGCTTCAGGAAATTTTGTTGTACCACGTTGTAAACGGTGCAGCCCTTTCAAGCTCACTTTCAGATGGTGATGAAATCGAAACAGTTCTCGGTCCTCAGATTACCATTACAATTAACGCTGATGGCGTATTTGTAAATGATGCCGAAGTTATCGTATTTGATATTATCGCTGACAATGGCGTTGTGCATGTTATTGATGCTGTTCTTTCAATCCCAGAGCCATTTACAGTTTGGGATGTTATTCAAAACAGTGCTGACCACACCACATTGGAAGCTGCTATTTCAGTAGCAGGTTTGGATACAGACCTCGACAACGAAGAAGCTTCATTGACTGTGTTCGCACCGACTGACGAAGCTTTCTCTAACTTGCCTGCAGGAACAGTGATCGCTCTATTGGGCAATATTCCTTTGTTGACTGAAATCCTTCTTTACCACGTTGTTGGTGCTACAGCACTTTCAACTGATTTGGAGGATGGTCAGACAATTGAAACTCTTCAAGGTGAAAACGTAACTGTTACTATCAATGGTGATGGTGTATTCATCAATGACGCTCAAGTGATCGTAGCTGATATCATCGCTGATAACGGTGTTGTGCACGTGATCGATGTAGTATTGTCGCCACCAAGTAATGTTGAAGAATCTTCTTCAATGTCTGTTAGCGTATATCCTAATCCTGCAAATGACTTCATCAATGTAAGCGTATCTGGAATGGATCGCGTTATGTTTGAAGTGGTGAGCATGACTGGTGCACGTGTGATGGAAGGTACCTTGAATGGTAGCAACAATCAATTGAATGTTTCTAATTTGAACAATGGTGTATACAGCATCCGCCTCATCAATGGTGAGAACGTGAGTGTGTCATCATTCATCAAACAATAATTTTAAAAGCACTGAACTAATTTAAACCGCTATGGTTTAATCTAAGAAGCAACTAGCGTAACCTTAGGGTTATTAGATTGACAGATAGTTGTAGAGAGTTAGTAGTGATGAGGAAGTCCCTCGGTGTACTCTTGGAGTCCCGGGGGATTTCTTTTTTTAGGCAAATTTGAATTTATAAGAATAAAAAAAGCCACCGACGTTTCGGTGGCTTTTTTACATGAAGACAAGATAACCTTATTAACCAATTAACTAAAACGAATTCCATTAATGCTTTCGAGCTGCTCTAAACTAATGCGCTGTCCGCATTGTGTATAGAGGTATTCACCATTATTTTCTCTCTTTAAAAAAGAGATAACAGTCATCAATTCCTTGACAATTCCATTGTCGTAAAATCGGATTTGTTTTGGTGCGCTCATATCACTTAATTTTATGATTCAAAGTAAATTCCTTACTTTTCATTTAAAATTGCTGTTATATTAATTCTAAGTTAGCTTGGATTAAGAAATTGATACGTACATTAGTCCTATGTTATTGAAATCAAAGGAGGCTCTGAATCTATCTGCTGCGGCTTATGATAAGCTGTTGGCGGCTGGTTGGTTTAGAGGTGCTCGATTCATGAACAAGCCGGAGTATATCTGCGTGAAAGGGGAGCTTTTTAGTCCTGTCCACGTTCGATTGCCACTGGAAGGCCATGAGTTGACCAAATCCCTTCGAAAGACTAATCGTATTAATGAAGACCGATTTCGATGGCAAATGTGTCCTTGTGATGTAGACGAAGATGCTGAACGATTGTATCGAGCACAAAAGGAAGACTTTCAAGCTTTCATATACCCAAATCTAGAAGAAGCCATTTATAGCGCTAGGGGTAATAATTCGTTTAAGACATTTTCAATTAGGGTCTATGATGGAGACAAATTGGTGGCAATGAGTTTTTTCGATGTCGGACAAAATTCAATGGCGAGTCTGCTTGGTCTCCATGATAAGGCATACTACAAAGAGTCTTTGGGAAACTTTACCATTCTGAAAGAAATAGAAGTGGCCAAGCGAATGGGTTTGAAGTATTATTATCCTGGTTATGTATTGGACGATTTAAAGGTGTTTGGTTACAAATTGAGATTTGGTAAATTTCAATTTAAGGATACCACTCGCAGATGGCGTTCAATCGAGCACTTTGAATTCGGTAAAACAGAAAGTGCTCATTTTAAAGCTAAATTTCAAAAACTTGTTAGCTGGCTAGAAACGAACGGCATGAAGGGAAATACAAGAATTTATCCACTTCATTATGCATTTAATCCAGGCATCGATCAATCTCAATTTTATCGCTATCCGATGTACTATGAATTGGAAGTAAACGGTGTAAAGCACGCTGCATCGTACGATCCAGACAAAAAGACTTTCGTATGGTCACAGATTGTAAAATCACCGTTGCATCATCGTTTGTTGCTCGGATTGGAATTGAGTATTGATCTAAAAACTCAACCGATTTATGAGATGCATCTCTTGGAAGCAGTCAAAGAGATTGATTTACCAATTGACATTTTAGATCAATTGGAAATATCAAGCGTTACTCCGACAGGACAATGGTCAGAGCCCATTACCTCGTTAAGTATAAAAGCATCTTTCAAATAGGGGAGAAGACCTTTGGTAATAAGGCAATAGTCGATTCTCCAGCCGACATTCTTGGCGCGACTGTTAAAGCGAGCACTCCACCAACTGTATTTTACTGTGTCTGGGTGAAAGTGCCTAAAAGTATCAATCATTCCCGCTTTTAAATAATTTGAAATGCCGTCTATTTCTCGCTGTGTATATCCTGCAGATTTATTGTAGTTGGATTTCGGATTGGCAAGATCGATTGGTTGGTGCGCCACATTCAAATCTCCCATAAACAACACAGGCTTACTTTTCTCCAATCGCAGAATATAGGCAAGCATATCTGCATCCCATTTTTCACGGTAATCCAGACGTGCGAGCTCGCTTCCACTATTAGGAATGTAGGAATTTATTAAATAGAACTTCTCAAATTCAAGCGTGATGGTGCGGCCTTCTTTATCATGCTCTTCAATGCCAAGACCTTCAATGAAGTTGATCGGTTTCACTTTGGTTAATACAGCGGTTCCGCTATATCCAGGACGTTCTGCTGATGAAACGAATAGATGATATCCAGGAATACTGCCAATGGTTTCTTTCACCTGATCATTGTTGGCTTTGGTTTCTTGGAAACCAATTATGTCTGGATTCATCGCTTCCAAATCTTGAGCTAGGCTTTTTTTTGCGATAGCTCTAATTCCATTGACATTAAATGAGATGATCTTCATAATTACATATTCCTTCTATATTGCCCACCGACAGCAAATAAAGCCGATGTGAGCTGTCCAAGAGAACAATACTTAGTGGCATCCATCAATTCAATAAACATATTTTTGTTTTGAATGGCTGCTTCTTGAACCTTGTTAATCGATTCTTTCGAGCGCTGCTCATTGCATTGATGCAAACTTTGCAGCATTGTAATTTGATATTCTTTTTCCTCGGTTGTGGCTCTAATTACTTCCTTGGGTAGAATCGTCGGAGAGCCTTTTGAACTGAGGAATGTGTTAACACCAATGATTGGGTAGTCGCCGTTATGCTTTAATGTTTCGTAGTAAAGCGATTCTTCTTGAATCTTACTTCTCTGATACATCGTCTCCATAGAGCCGAGTACACCTCCGCGTTCTGTGATTCGGTCGAATTCAGAAAGCACAGCCTCTTCCACCAAGTCGGTCAACTCATCGATGATGAAGCTTCCTTGGAGCGGATTTTCATTTTTCGCAAGTCCTAATTCCTTATTTATTATAAGTTGAATGGCCATTGCTCGGCGCACACTTTCTTCTGTTGGGGTCGTAATTGCTTCATCATAGGCATTGGTATGCAAAGAGTTGCAATTGTCATAAATGGCATAAAGTGCTTGAAGAGTGGTGCGAATGTCGTTGAAGTCAATTTCCTGTGCATGCAAGGAGCGACCGCTGGTTTGAATGTGATATTTCAACATTTGAGCACGAGCATTTCCCTTGTATTTTTTCGCAATCGCTTTAGCCCAGATACGACGAGCCACACGGCCGATTACAGCATATTCTGGATCCACTCCATTGGAGAAAAAGAAGCTGAGATTCGGACCAAACTCATTGATGTCCATTCCTCTGCTGAGGTAGTATTCTACATAGGTAAATCCATTTGCAAGAGTAAATGCCAATTGTGTAATTGGATTGGCCCCAGCCTCGGCAATGTGATATCCACTGATAGAAACTGAATAGAAATTTCTTACTTTATTTTCAATAAAATATTCCTGAACATCCCCCATCAAGCGGAGCGCAAACTCAGTAGAGAATATGCAAGTATTCTGAGCTTGGTCTTCTTTTAAAATATCCGCCTGAACGGTACCACGAACCGCAGATAGGGTGGACTTTTTAATTTCTTCATAAACCTCTGGTTCCAGCACTTCATCGCCAGTGATTCCCAGCAGGAGCAAGCCGAGGCCATCGTTGCCCTCTGGTAAACTGCCTTGATAGCGTGGGCGTTGAAGCCCTTTACCTTCCCATTTCGCTTGAAGTTTTTCCTCTACCAATTTTTCTAGTCCATTGGCTCGAATATATTTTTCACACTGCTGATCAATGGCAGCGTTCATAAAGAAACCGAGCAACATCGGCGCTGGACCATTAATGGTCATCGAAACACTGGTCTTCGGATCTGCGAGATCAAAGCCACTGTAAAGCTTTTTTGCATCATCGAGGCAACAAATACTCACACCTGAATTTCCAACCTTACCATAGATATCTGGGCGATGGTCAGGATCATTTCCATAGAGTGTCACACTGTCGAAAGCAGTGCTCAATCTCTTGGCTGGCATCGCCAAACTTACGTAGTGAAAACGACGGTTTGTTCTTTCAGGTCCGCCTTCTCCAGCAAACATTCGGGTAGGATCTTCGCCTTCGCGCTTAAAAGGATAAATCCCCGCGGTGTAGGGAAATTCTCCCGGTACGTTTTCCTGTAAAACCCACCTCAAAATATCTCCCCAAGAACTATACTTTGGCGTTGCGACTTTTGGTATTAAACTATGAGAAAGACTTTCGGAATGTGTTTGAATTTTAATCACCTTATCTCGAACTTGGAATTTGTATTCCGCGTCCTTGTAAGCTTGCATTTTATTATGCCATGTTTGGATTATTTCCCAATTGTGCGGGTCTAAATCCAGCTTTATTCGATCAAACGAGGCCTTGAGGATACTTAGAGATTCTTCCAGAGAAGCTTTTTCAGTCTCCTTGGCAGCATGGAATTGTTCTTCAATGAGAGAAATTGATCCGTTTAAGAAATATAATTTTTCTGCTGTTTTAGCTTGAGAATCCGCCCATTGATCATAAGCGCGATTGTTTTCTGAAATCTCACTTAGGTAGCGAGTTCGATGAGGAGGTATAATATAAATCTTCTCGCTCATCTCTTTAGTTATTGTAAAACTGCTACTAAGTCCTGATGGCTTTTTAGATTCTATTTTATCAATAAGTTTTTTGTAAAGCTCATTGGTGCCGGGATCGTTGAATTGAGAGGCAATGGTGCCAACCACAGGGAGGCTGTCGTCCTCGGCATCCCATAATTGGTGATTTCGTTTGTATTGTTTGCGAACATCCCTGAGTGCGTCGAGTGCTCCACGCTTGTCAAATTTGTTGATGGCAACCACATCAGCAAAATCGAGCATGTCAATTTTTTCGAGTTGTGTTGCTGCTCCAAATTCGGGTGTCATGATGTACAACGCCACATCGCTATGATCCATGATTTCCGTATCGCTTTGTCCGATACCGGAGGTTTCAAGAATGATCAAATCGAATCCTGCTGCTTTGAGCACTGCCACTGCCTCGGCCACATATTTGCTCAAAGCGAGATTGGACTGACGAGTAGCAAGTGAACGCATATAAACTCTTGGGTTTTTAATAGAGTTCATTCGAATTCTATCTCCCAGGAGGGCTCCACCCGTTTTTCTTTTTGAAGGGTCTACACTGACAATACCAATATGCTTCTCAGGGAAATCGAGAAGAAATCTTCTTACAAGTTCATCTACCATAGAAGATTTTCCAGCACCACCAGTACCAGTGATTCCGAGCACCGGCGTTTTGGACTCGCTTGCGCGCTCTTTTATTTTATCGAAAATTCCTTTATTTAATTCTGGAAAATTCTCCGCAGCGCTTATCAGCCTTGCAATGGATGGGTGATCGTTGACTGAAAGATGCGTCAACTCGCCATTGAGATGATCTCCGACAGTAAAGTCAGCCCTTTTTACCAAATCATTTATCATCCCCTGAAGTCCCATTGCGCGACCATCATCGGGGTGATAGATTCTTGTTATGCCATATTCATGAAGGTCATTGATCTCTTCCGGCAGAATGGTACCGCCGCCGCCGCCAAATATTTTGATATGAGGGGCACCTTTTTCTTGAAGCAAGTCCCTCATGTATTTAAAGTACTCTACGTGTCCGCCTTGGTAACTGGTCATCGCAATGGCCTGCGCATCCTCTTGTATGGCGCAGTTAACCACTTCTTCGGCACTTCTGTCGTGTCCAAGGTGGATTACTTCACATCCTGTTGATTGAATGATACGGCGCATGATATTGATGGCCGCATCGTGTCCGTCAAAAAGTGATGCTGCTGTAACAACACGAACTTTGTTCGACGGAGTATAAGGAGATTGATCTTGCATGATTATTTATTGAATCAGTGGGTCAAATTTATACAACCTTTCTAAACCAAATAGTGATTTGTTAGTTCACAAATCGAGTCATGGCAATGGCTGATAATACAGCGGGAGAAATATGAAGAATATTTAATGAAATAGCAGAGGCAATGGGGATTCCTGGTATCATAAATGGATTTATGAATGATAGAACAAGAATCAGTAGCACGGTGGTCCAATAGATCCAGCGAGGATTATTGGTGAATTTTAAAAAAATGAGATAAAGCAACGAGCCAAGTACCATAGGAGTAACGCTTGCCCAAATGACTTCATTAAAACCAATTGATTGGTTGGCCCCATTTTCAGCAGGGATTTGAATTTTATCAGAGAGATAGTCAAACTGCAATAGGATTTTGAATAAAACTATGTTGACTAAAACTGCTAATATGGCTGATATAGAGAGCGCTAGGGCCCATTTCTTGAATCGTTCACTCATGCAGCGATATTAACAAAAAATCCGCCCGAAGGCGGATTTTATTATCAACGATTTTGAAGTTCTTCTATAGCCTCTTGCATCACTTGAGGATCCCAAAGTGCGTCCCAGCCAAACATCATCACGAACCATACTGTAGAGAGAAGCGAAAGAACGCTCAATACTAAACCAATGATCGCACAGATATTACCAGCTTTGAGATTGGAATATGAGGACGCTGTGTATGCTTGCGGATTAGCAAGATATAGAGCCTTGTCCTTGTTGTACAAGACAATCGCAATAATCGCCATTGCTAGACTCGCCACATTGATACAACAGCACATTGGGATGGAAGTGATTCCGAGTACCAATACAGCAGTCGCGTTGGGCAATTTGATTTGAGGGTTTTGTTCTAATTCCATATTCGATTGAAGTTTAGTGTGACAATGGTACACCAATTTTTTAATTAGGGCTCAAAGATTTCTATCAGTGGTTATTTTTCGTGATTAATTGAAAACCTCTCCTGTGAACCACTTTCTGATATAGTTGGCAAATGTAAGAATCGTCGAGAAAATAAAGACAATGGTCAAAATTCTAGATCCATGTTTAAAGTCTACTTTTAAATGTATCATTAGAAAGATAATGATAAAAAGCATGGGAATAGCTGCTGGATGCATTTGAATGCTCCCTTCAAGATCTCCTTCGAGCAATTTGATGACAGCTCTTTGCAAACCACATCCAGGACAATCAATGCCCGTGGCTGATTTGAGTGGACAGCTTATCATATGTTCCTTAAGCCATTCAGTAAATTCCATAGCCTAAAATTAAATTTAAAATTATCATGCAATCTTAACAAATGGTTCATATTAACTGAACACAACAATGGTTGATTTGCGCCGTCGAAAATAACCAAAACCATTTTGTCAGAAAATTTTGGACATCTCGAGCAAGAGCTTGCTCACTTCACTAGAGCTATCGGGCACCCTGCCCGAGTAGCCGTATTGCTTGCTATCGCTAAGCAAAAAAAGGAAGTGGAAGGTGAGGTCATTGACGTGCCTCCGCTTTCAAAATCTACGGTTATTCAACATCTGAGAGAACTTAAAAGAGCGGGTCTTATTAATGGTCGAATTTTCGGAACAAAATCCAAGTATTGGATCGACGAAGAGAAATTCCAACGTTTTAAAACTCTTTTTGCGGAGTTTATCGAGTCCGTTGAAGCCGAGCAAGAAAAACAGTTGCGCTCTTAACATTGCGTTAATCGCATTCTAATGTAAGTATAACCTTCTGCTAATAATTCTCTAGTCACAAGGCTTTTTCTTCGCACCGAAATTAATTAACCAGTAAATCATTTAACATGAAAAAAATCCTACGTAACATTTTCGCATTGATGTTAGCAGGTATCAGCACCTCTGCAATGGCTGCTGACATCACGGTAACAGACAATGGAACAGGTACGGGAACAATCACATGGACAAGCGACAACGTTTATATCCTTGATGGTTTCGTATTTGTTAATTCAGGGCAAACACTCACTATCGAAGCGGGTACTGTAATCAAAGGTATGCCTGGTACAGGTGCTGAAGCTTCTGCTCTAATTGTAGCGAGAGGTGGTCGCATCGTTGCAAACGGTACTGCTTCGGCTCCAATCATCATGACTTTTGAAGGTGACCCACTCGATGGATCAACACCTTACAACACCGTGGGCCAGTGGGGCGGTCTTATCATTTTGGGTAACGCTGGTTTGAACTCAACACCTGGCGAAACTCAAATCGAAGGTATCCCCGAAACAGAACCAAGAGGTATCTATGGCGGAAATAATGACGCGGACGATTCTGGTATTCTTCGTTATGTTTCTGTTCGTCACGGAGGTACTGATATCGGTGCCGGTAACGAAATTAATGGTATCACATTCGGTGGCGTTGGTAGCAGCACTATCGTGGAACACGTAGAAGTATTTTCTACCGCAGATGATGGATTCGAATTCTTTGGAGGCACTGTCAATGTAAAGTGGGCTAGCGCTTCTTTCTGCGGTGACGATTCTTTCGACTATGATGAAGGTTGGAGAGGAAAGGGCCAATTCTGGTTCACTGTTCAGGATCCATCAGATCTAGCAACAGGTGACCGTGGTGGTGAGCATGATGGTGGTACAGAACCAGAAGACGGAACTCCATATGCTATTCCAACAATTTACAATGCAACATACATAGGTCAAGGTATCGCTGCTAATAACAGAGCTCTTACTATTCGTGATAACGCTGGTGGTAAATACTACAACGGTATTTTCGCAAATTGGGCGAGAGGTGTAGATGTTGAAAATCTCGCTTCCGGTCAAGACTCTTACAACCGTTTCCTAGAAGGCGACTTCGTGATGAGTGGCAACGTATTCCAAGATGTAGTTGTAGACGGCGATCTTTGCGCTGGTCAAACAGCAACAGGCGCTCAAATTTTCAGAATTACAATGGGAACTGGTTGGGCTAGCCCAGCGGATTCTACTGCTGCTTTGAACGAATCTGCTGCTTCATTTGCTGCTTCATTTGCAGCTAACGGAAACATGGCGGCTGAAACTGGTATCGAATATAACTTTACTGAAGCAGGTGGATTGAATCCTGTACCAAACGTGAATTATAGTGGTGCTACACCTTCAAATGATGCATGGTTCACAGCTGCAACTTACAAAGGAGCTTTTGATCCTGGTGCTGACAACTGGTTGAACAACTGGTCTGCAATCAGCGACTATGGATTTATGACACCAACCTATGCTTGTGGTCAAACAATCATTGTTTCTGACAGTGGCAGTGGAGTTGGTACTACAACTTGGAGAGCTTGTAACACTTACATTCTCGACGGTTTCGTATTCGTTAACGAAGGCCAATGTTTGACTATCGAACCAGGCACTGTGATTAAAGGTCAGCCAGGTACTGGCGCTGAAGCATCTGCACTTATTGTAGCTCGCGGCGGTAAAATCTATGCTGAGGGTAACGCTAACCGTCCTATCATCTTCACTTTTGAAGGTGACCCATTGGATGGTTCTGTGCCTTACACTACTGCTGGACAGTGGGGTGGTGTATTGATTTTGGGTAACGCTGGCCTCAACTCAACACCCGGCGAAACACAAATTGAAGGTATTCCCGAAACAGAGCCAAGAGGTATCTACGGTGGTGATAATGATGAAGATAATTCAGGTATTTTGAAATATATTTCTATCCGTCACGGTGGAACTGATATTGGTGCGGGAAATGAAATCAACGGTCTTACTCTTGGTGGAGTAGGAAGCGGTACCATTGTGGATTTCGTTGAAGTTGTATCTAACGCAGATGATGGAATTGAATTCTTTGGTGGTACTGTAAATGCTCGTCACTGCGTGACTGCATATTGTGGAGACGATTCATTCGACTACGACGAAGGATGGAGAGGTAAGGGCCAATTCTGGTTTACTATTCAAGATGTAAATACTGCTGCAGAAACAGGTGACCGTGGTGGTGAACACGATGGTGGAACTGAACCAGAAGACGGAACACCATACGCTACACCAGTGATTGCTAACGCAACCTACATGGGGCAAGGAATTGCAGCAAACAACAGAGCTCTAACTTTCCGTGATAATGCAGGTGGACAATACCACAACTCAATTTTCTACAATTGGGGCCGTGGTGTGGATATCGAAAATCTCGCATCAGGAGAAGATAGCTATGCACGTTTTGAATCCGGTGAATTGGCTTTGGCTGGCAACTGTTTCTACAACGTACGTGTTGAAGGTAGCGCTGCTACAGCAAGCCAATTGTTTACGATCACAATGGGAACAGGATGGGCGTCGGCTGCTGACTCTACAGCTGCTTTGACAGCTACCGCTGCTGCTTTCGCAGATTCTTTTGCGGCAAATGGAAATGAAACAGGAAATCCAGGTGTTGCCTACGATTTCTCTGGTGATGTTCCTCAAATTTCTCCAGCTCCTTTGAACAATACAGTAGCTTCTTCAAATTTGGAAGACAGCTGGTTTATCCCAACTACTTACAAAGGTGCATTTGCAAATGATGCTGCTTGTACAGGAAATACTTGGTTAGACAACTGGTCTTACCTTGCAACAAATGGACATATTGCCTGTGTTGAGATTAGCGTTGAAGAACTTGAGGTGGTTGCCAAAGAGGCGATTCGCTTCATGCCTAACCCAACAAATGGCATGGTAGCATTTAACACTATAGAAACATTGAATAACGCGCGTATTGAAATTTATTCGATTACTGGAATGTTGGTGTACGACCAAACTTCTGTAAGCCAAGCGGCTAGCAGCAGAATCGAGTTGAATTTGTCTGAACTTGCAGACGGATTTTACACTGTTCGTGTTGTAAATGGAAGCGCAATCACAACTGGAAAAGTTGTGGTAAAACACTAAAATATTAGGTTTAAAAATCATGAATAGGCACCCATAGGGTGCCTATTCTTTTTTTTATCATAAAACTGAATTAACGCTAACCTAACATTAGGCTTCGAGTTTTGCACTCAATTTAAAGCAAATAAAATGCGCCACTATTTTACCTGTTTGATTCTATTATTGTCATGTACTTATGCATACTCCCAAAGTGCATTGAGAGGTCAGATTTCAGATGTTGAAACAGGAGAGTTGATGTATGGAGTAATCGTGACTTTAGAGTCAAATCCGCTCAAAGGAGCTACTTCAGACCTAGATGGAAACTATTCAATCGAAAAGCTAGAGGCGGGCAAGCAGAAATTTGTTTTTAGAATGACCTCCTATCAAACAGATACTATTGAAGTTGATATCAAGCCAAATCAAGTAACGGTGTACAATCATATTTTATCTCCCGTAGGATTTGGGTTGAAAACAATTGAAATTGTAGCTAAGGCAAATACAGCCGCCAATACCTACCTCACAGCAATGCAGGCAAAGTCTGCCACGGTTTTGGACGGAACAACCAGTGATCAAATGAGAAAATTAGGAGATAGCGATGCTTCCTCAGCAGTGAAGAGAGTAGTGGGGGTTTCTTTGGTTGGAAATTACGTTTTTGTAAGAGGGCTTTCAGACCGTTACAGTCAAATACTCCTCAATGGTGCAGTGATCCCGAGTTTGGATGCAAGGAAAAATTCCATTCAAATGGACGTTTTTCCCTCGAATGCTCTCGATAATCTTATGATCAGCAAAACGTTTGCGCCTAATCTTCCTGGATCTTTTACTGGTGGTCTTATCGATGTTCGCACAAAGGATTTTCCTGAAAAATTCAATTTACAATATTCTGTTAGCGTTGGCTACAACCCAAATGTGAATTTGAATGATCAATTCATGACCAGCGGTCGCGGATCCTCAGATTGGGCTGGTTTTGACAACGGATATAGAGAGGTTTCTAGTCTCGTAACGGACGTTGAAAAAGTTCCGCAGATTAACTTCTCAAACTTCTATGATGCTCTCGTAACCGGCGGATATGCAGAAGATTTGGCAGCTATGGGGATTACATCAGCTAATCAAATTGGAACGCAGCCAGGTCAAATGTCCATCAACCAAATCATCAATAATAATCCAAATGATGGAATTACGAGCTTGTCTCAAGTAAATACTCTGCTTGCTCAAGACCGAGTGATTAAAAATGAAGGCTTGAGCAACATGGGCAAATCATTTAGAAATACATGGAACCCCATTCGTGAGCGTTCACCGCTCAATATGAGCCACAACCTTAGCTTTGGTAATCAAGGAAAAATTGGTAGCAAAGTTTTCGGTTATAACTTAGGTGTTACTTATTCGAGAAGATTTGAATACTACGAGCAAGGGGTTACTGGACGTTACAAACTTACCGGTAATGCAAATGATGTGACAAGCCTTAATACAGACCAATTGTTTACGGATACTCGTGGTGACGAAACAAACCTCTTGAGCTTCTTGGGAAATACTTCGCTCAAGCTCAATGATAGCAATAAAATTGGTTTGGTATTGATGCGTACGCAGATCGGTCAAAACTCTGCACGCTATCAAATTGGTATTAATCCAAGCGACCAAGTAGGTCTTGGTCAGGAACAGCGCACTGTCAACTACAACGAACGCGCAATCAATATCGCTCAATTAAAAGGTGAACACATCTTTATGGATTTGAAAAAGCTACGCATGTCTTGGATTGGCTCCTATACGTTCGGAAAGCAAGATACTCCTGACTTACGCGTATTCTTCAATTCATTCGAAGAGGTAGGTCCACAGACAATTTATATCGATGCGAATGGAAATAATATCACGAATAATGTGCTCGCACTAATTGCGGATGGTGAAAACATAGAGGAGTACTATCCTGGTTTTTCACAACAGCAAACACCACCCCGCACACAATACACAGTGGCCACGAACTTGTATCCAGCTCCAACTCGCTACTATCGTCAGATGGATGAAGATCTTCTCGATACTCGTGTCGACTTCGAACTTCCAATTGCTACAGGTAGCGAACTGGAAAATAAAGTGATGTTCGGAGTGGCACGCAGCGCTGCCACACGTGATTTGGCTGAACAGCGTTATAGCTTTATTGCTGATGGACTTCCATACGATGGAAATCCAGACAACTACTTTTCGGATGTCAACTTCACAGTTGCTCCAGGCGGAAACACAGGTTATTTGTATTTAAGAGAGGATACAGAACTGCAAAACAGCTATTCTGCTTCACAGCAAATAGTGGCTGGATATCTAATGGGCGATTATAATTTTAATCGCAGAATGCGCCTTGTTGCTGGTTTTCGCGCTGAACAAACCAATATGTTGTTGGAAAGTAGAAAACTCGAAGACCCAACGTTGAATGAACAGTTGAGAAAAGAATTTATTGGTGAACTAAATAAATTAAACATTCTTCCTTCCGCAAACTTCAATTGGCAGGTTTCAAACAACGAAGGCAGAATATCAAATATTCGCGCAGGTTTCAATCGCACCATTGCTCGACCAAGCTTCCTTGAGAAGGCTCCATTTTCAACGTTTGATTTTGAAACACAAACACAGTTAACGGGTAACCCAGAATTGACGATTGTTGAGATTGACAACTATGACTTACGATTCGAACATTTCCCATCACCAGGTGAAATTTATTCTGTGGGAGTATTCTATAAGGATTTTACAAATCCAATTGAGTTGGTGACTAATCCAAACGCGCCGAACATCGAGTTGACTTGGGAAAACGTTGAAAGATCTGTTGTATACGGCGTTGAGTTTGAAGCGAAAAAGACCGTCTTTGAAATGAAAAGACATGAAGGAAAAGTGTTTGCTGGTGCCAATTTCAGCTACATTGTTAGTAGAACAACAATTGTAGAGGATGAATTGAAGCAAATTCGTGCTACTGATCCTTCACACAAGGAATATAGACCTCTTTTCGGGCAAGCGCCATATATCGCTAATGTATTTTTCTCATACTCTGATTCTTTAGGATGGAATTTTAATATTGCTTATAATCTTCAAGGTCCAAAGCTCTTCCTTGTAACTAAAGGTGGCACACCAGACATTTACGACCAACCAGTGGGATTGCTCGATTTGACTGCGAGCTATGCAATCAATAAAAACTTCACCGTAGGGGTGCAAGCAAGAAACTTGATGGATGTGGAAATTAAAAAGTACTACGAATTTAGAGGTCAACAATATGATTGGCAGACTTTGCGTCCAGGTCGCCTATTCAATATCAATTTGACCTATAGGATATAAACTTGACACTTTTGAAAAAAGAAAGGCCCCTAAGCTGAAAAGCGAAGGGGCTTTTTTTTATTTAAAATATTTTGAAATGATCTGCTTTAGTTGCTGGTGAATATGCCCGTTGGTGCAATTCACGTCCTCTCCAAAAATAGGATTGTTCCCATCATTAAATTCGGTCACTAGTCCTCCGGCTTCTTCAACGATAATAGCGCCTGCGGCTACATCCCAAGGGTTCAATCCATATTCATAAAAACCCTCAAAGCGACCACACGCGGTCCAAGCCATATCCAATGCTGCACTTCCCAACCTGCGCATGCCACGGGTGTTGTGCATTAGCTCTTGAAAAAGACGAAGGTATTGTTCTTCGCGGCCGAAGTCATCATAAGGAAAGCCTGTAGCCAACAGACTAGCATTGATGCTATCTATGTTGGAAACTCGAATGGGACTTCCGTTCAAAAAAGCTCCGCTGCCAATTGATGCAGAAAACATTTCGTTGCGGTGAGGATCATAGATGACCCCGACTATGGCCTTATTTTTATCGGCGAGCGCAATGCTCGTGCACCACACTGGAACTCCATGCACAAAATTAGTGGTGCCATCCAATGGATCAATAACCCAATTCAGCCCGTCAACGTTACGTTCGCCAGTGCCCTCTTCTGCAACGAATCCAGCTTGGGGGACTATTTTCTTAAGTCCTTCCACGAATCGGCGCTCGCTCTCCTTGTCAACAAAAGTGACTAAATTATTTTCAGTCTTAATTTCAGCGGTTGATTCTGAAACAGTTTGATCTTTCATCCAGTCACCAATCGACCTGCTAAGGTCAATTACTGCGTTGGTTAATTCTATTAATTCTTGTTTTGTCATGCGACGAAATTACTTCTTTTGTTTATTTGGTACTCCTAATTCAACAAGACATGGAAAATACTGTTCGCCGCGTGGCTATTATTCCTCCTGACGAGCTCACTGGCTTGGAGGTAACTTCTGTTTCTAATGCTGCGGCAGGTGTTACCGGAGTGACCGTCGCAATGCAGCACATTGCTAAGGAAACTGGACTTTGGAAAGGATTGAAAGCGCTCAGTAAACTCAACCAGAAAGACGGAATCGATTGTCCGGGCTGTGCTTGGCCTGATCCGAAGCACCGATCCAAAATTGCTGAATATTGTGAAAATGGCGCAAAAGCAATTGCAGAAGAGGCTACTGAAAAACGTTGTGACATTGGGTTCTTTGCAGAACACTCTGTGGAGGAGATGTCACTTTGGAGCGACTACAAAATAGGAAAGAGCGGTCGCGTTTCCCACCCTATGTACTTGCCAGAAGGAAGGTCCTATTATGAGCCTATTTCATGGGAGCGAGCTTATGATATCATTGCAAACGAACTAAAAGCGTGTAAACCAAAAGAAGCAGTTTTTTATACCAGCGGAAGAACAAGTAATGAGGCCGCTTTCCTTTACCAGTTATTCGTGCGCCTTTATGGCACCAACAATTTACCCGATTGTTCTAACATGTGCCACGAAAGCAGCGGTGTAGGGCTTTCAGAGACCATTGGAATTGGAAAAGGAACTGTAACATTGGAAGATATTTACGAGGCTGAAGTCGTTCTAGTTATCGGTCAAAATCCAGGCACCAACCATCCGCGAATGTTGAGCGCACTTCAAAAATGCAAAGCGAATGGTGGTAAGGTAATCCATATCAATCCACTTCCAGAGACTGGCACAACCAGATTTGTTGACCCTCAAAGTCCGATAGATATTCTCAAAGGCGGGACAAAAATTGCAGACTACTTTTTACAAGTAAAAATTGGAGGCGACCTAGCTTTGTTGAAAGCTATAATTTATCTAGTTGTTCAAGAAGAAAAGCGACACCCCGGGGTAGTTATAGATAAGGATTTTATTGAAAAAAATACACTCGGCGTTGAATCAATGATGCAACAGTTCGAGTCATTTGATCTCGATCAAGCCTCTAGACTAAGCGGAATAAGCATAGAGCAAATGCGCACAGTGGCTGAGGTGCTGAGTGCTAATAAGAAAATTATTTCTTGCTGGGCTATGGGTATTACGCAACATAAATATGCAGTAGACACCATTCAAGAAATTGTAAATCTTCATTTACTTCGAGGCGCAGTTGGTATCAAAGGAGCTGGACTTTGCCCGGTGCGCGGGCATAGCAACGTTCAAGGCGATCGAACTATGGGTATTTATGAAAAGCCTAAACCAGCATTTATCGATGCATTGCGAAAGAATTACAGTCAAGACATCCCGTATGAACATGGATACGATGTAGTGGAAGCAATAGAGGCAATGGATAGAGGAGACGTGAAAGTGTTTTTTGCCATGGGGGGTAATTTCATAAGCGCCACACCTGATAGTTTGAGAACAGGCAAAGCCATGCAAAAATGTAAACTAACAGTGCAAGTTTCAACAAAACTCAATAGAGCGCACCTAGTTACAGGGCAGCACGCTTTGATTTTGCCGTGTTTGGGAAGAACAGAAAAAGACTTACAACAAGGAATTCCTCAATTTGTGACTGTTGAAAATTCGATGGGTATCGTACATTCCTCTCAAGGAAATTTAGAGCCAGCTTCACATCACTTGAAGTCTGAGCCAGCCATCGTTTGTGAACTAGCGAATAGGCTTTTTGGTAAAAAATATGACCTGCCTTGGTTGGATTGGAAAAATAACTACGATTTAATTCGCAATGAAATCGAAGCTACTATTCCCGGATTCTCTCGTTTTAATGAGCAAATTCGAAAGCCAGATGGTTTTTATTTACCCAATGGGCCGCGTAAACAACAATTCACAACTGCATCTGGTAAAGCCCATTTCACAGTGAATGCCGTTCGACCGCTCGATGTTCCAAACGGATATTTTATCATGATGACCATTCGCAGCCATGATCAATATAACACCACCATTTATGGTTTGGATGATCGCTACCGTGGAATTAAAAATGAACGTAGAGTAGTACTGATGAATAGAAAGGATATTGCGAAAATGAATTTTAGAGATAAAGAACTCGTCAATTTGATTTCGGATATTGATGGCACAACGCGCGAAGCGCTTCACTTTCATGTGATCCCATTTGATATTCCCGAAGGATGTGTAGCAACTTATTTCCCCGAAACCAATTGCCTCGTGCCACTTAGTTCTGTGGCCTTGAAGAGCAATACACCGATGAGCAAATTCGTTCCTGTGAAAATAACGAAGCTCTAATTTCATACCTTTGAAACATGCCGATTAATATTGATAGAAGACAAATTCAGAACCTAAGCCGACTCGAGATGTTGGCGAAGCAAGCAGTGGAAGGATTTATTACTGGCATGCATAAAAGCCCTTTCCACGGTTTCTCCGTTGAGTTTGCAGAGCACAGACAATATAATAGTGGAGAGAGCACAAGGCATCTCGACTGGAAGCTGTTGGCTCGAACTGATAAGCATTTTGTGAAACGCTATGAAGAGGAGACAAACCTTCGCTGTCAAATTTTAATAGACTCTTCATCATCGATGTTCTTTCCCGAAGGTGTGCGCATTGAGGGAGATGAATTCAATAAGTTAAAGTTTTCAATCTATGCCTCCGCAGCATTAATTGAGTTGCTCAAAAATCAGCGTGATGCCGTGGGTTTAAGTATATTTTCTGATAAAATAGACGTGAATACTCGCACAGGTAGCAGTGGGGCACACATCGCTTACTTGTACAACGAACTTGAACGATTGCTCAACACCGTGGACGGTGCTTCCAAGAAACAAACGTTCGTCACCGATACACTTCATGAAATCGCTGAAAGCGTTCATAGAAGATCATTGGTAATCATTTTTAGTGATATGCTCGACAATTCTGAAAAGGCCGATGAGCTCTTCAGTGCATTGCAGCATTTGAAGCACAATAAACATGAAGTAATTCTTTTTCATGTTACTGATAAAAGCAAGGAAGAGCTATTTGAATATGAAAATAGACCTTATACTTTCACAGATTTAGAGACTGGACAAGAGATAAAAGTGAACCCGGCAGATATTCGAGAAACCTACCTCGAAAATATGCGGAAGTTCAAAACAGATTTGAAATTAAAATGTGGGGCATACCGCATCGACTTTGTGGAAGCGGATATCAATGAAGGCTTCAATCATATATTGCTTCAATATCTTATTAAACGCCAGCGAATGAATGCTGGCGGCAGGTAATTATAAATTGATTATCATGCCCTCTGTTGATGCAACGACTTTTGGAAACTCTTCTGAGGCTTGTCGAATAAAATCTTCTTCACTATTATATCTAGAGCTATAATGGCCTAAAATAAGTGTTCCAACATTGGCCATTTTTGCAATCTTGCCTGCTTGTCTTGCCGTGCTGTGAAATGTGGCCTTTGCGCGATCAGATTCCGAATCTAGAAATGTGCTCTCATGATACAACACATCTGAGTCTTTAATGAAAGGAACAAGCGTTTCCCAATACATTGTATCGCTGCAATAAGCATACTGGCGCGGTGGTTCTGACTCGATACAGGCATTTTCAACATTTAATACTTGCCCATTATCCAAAACAACTTCTTTTCTATTTTTTAATAATAAAATTTGAGATGGAATAAGCTTGTATTCTGAAATTATTTCCTTTCTGATTTTCGGAGGTTTTGTTTTTTCCTTAAATAAAAAACCATGACAAGGAATGCGATGCTTTAGGGGAAAACTATAAACTTCTAAAGTCTTATCTTCAAATTCCAAATTCAATTCACTTCCTGAAATGGAATGATAAATAATCGGAAACTCGAGATAAGTCTGAGAAACCTTTAGATTGAGTTTTACCAATTCCTCCAACTCAGGAGGTCCATATAAGTGCAGTGAATTCTTTCTCCCCAAAAGATGCATACTGCTGATGAGTCCTACCAATCCAAGATAGTGATCGCCATGGAGGTGAGAAATAAAGATATGCTGAATACGCTGCATTTTGATTTTATGCCTTCTCAATTGCATTTGCGTGCCCTCACCACAATCAATAAGAAATAGCTTGTCATGGAGATTGACAAGCTGTGAAGTTGGCAGGTGCTTGGCCGTTGGTGTGGCAGCACCACAACCTAATATGAGTACATCGAAGGTCATAGGCAAAAAAAAACCGTTGCCGAACGCAACGGTTTTCTTTGTTGATAAATCTTTTTAGTGTTGCACCATTAATCGCTTGGTAAATTTCTTTTCACCAGCTTGGATGCTATACAAATAAACACCTGATTTCAAATTCTGTGTTTCAACAGTCAAACTGTTGTTACCTTTCTTTCCGCTCACAGTTCTTCTTTCAACCATTTCACCGAGCATATTATACAGCGTAAACTGCACAGTACCGTTGGTAGTCAAATCGAATGGAATTGTAGCACTAATATTAGATGGATTTGGACTTGGATTTCCAAGCGACATTTCAAGTGGAGCGGATGTCTCACGAACATTCACATCATTCCCTTGAATAATGATCTCATAGTTCTCAAATACATTTTCTACTTCTTGAGGTCCGAAGAAATTGAAATATCCAGTGGCGTAAATCTTTACTGGGAAAGTTCCAGAGATTGTTGGTGTACCAGTAACATCACCGCAATAGTTTCCATTCGCGAAAAAGGTACATGGATTCGGAGAAACTCCATTGTTGTTGCATGTTACAGTTAGACCAAGAACGGAAAGATCTTGTTCTACATCACCGAGCATGAAGGTGATATTATCAAGAGATAATGAGTCGATAGCCACAGCTAAGTCTGGGGCGCCCTCAATATCGGCGATAGTGGCTGGAGTTCTTACGAAGATCTGATCCACGTATGGTTGACCAACAGTTCCCACTTCAAATGTTTCTCCCAAAGTAGGGTTTGGCGATACTCCGAAAGCAGCACCAGCCCAATCATAGCTGTTTGGGTCACATTGTGCAGCCGCAGCGGATACAAGTGCAATGAATGATATCGAAAGTAAAATTTTCTTCATATAAATTAGTTTTGAAGATCTCGTTCTACCTCTTCCATGTAAACCAAATCAACGGCTTCATTGAGGGTAGGTGTAATCTTTAATACGCTTTCAAGCTGAGAAATAGTGATCAATTTCTTAACGGTTTCCTGAAGTCCACAAAGGACAAAAGTTCCGTTGTTATCACGGCAAGCTCTGTTGGCAACAAGAACTGCTGAAAGACCTGATGAATCAATATATCTCGTTTCTGATAAGTCAAGAATGAGATTTTTGTTGCCAGACTTGCTTTGCATCACAATCTCGCTCTTTAGTTCTGGTGCGTGAATAGCATCCAACTTCTCAAGCTTGGATTTAATCACAACAACCTTTTCCTTATTTTCTATTTCAAACTTCATAAGAGAGTGGTTTGCTACAAAGATAAGGGAAAAATTTTAACAAATAGTCAGAAGTCCCAGAAAAATCAACCTAAGAATGTTAGTTGAGTTCTCCTTGATTTCTTCTTCTTTGGGATAACAAGAAGATTACCGCCATACGAATGGCTACTCCATTTTCGACCTGGTTGAGAATTATACTTTGCTTACTATCAGCTACTTCGCTTGTAATTTCCACGCCTCGATTGATTGGTCCAGGGTGCATAACTACAATCTTTTTTGGTAAGGAATCAAGTATTTCTTTCGTCAATCCATATTGCAAACTGTACTCGCGAAGGGTAGGGAAGTAAGGCACTCCAACATCCTGTCTTTCTAGCTGAATACGAAGCATGTTGGCTACATCACACCATTCGAGTGCTGTTCTTAGGTCGTGTTCTACTTTAACTCCCAAATGAGCTATATGCTTAGGAATGAGTGTGCTTGGTCCACACACCATGACTTCTGCTCCTAGCTTTTTCAAGCAGTAAATGTTGCTTAACGCAACTCGGCTATGGAGAATGTCTCCTACGATTGCTACTTTTTTTCCTTTAACACTTCCCAAACTTTCCCTTATTGAATAAGCATCCAATAAGGCTTGGGTAGGGTGTTCATGAGTGCCATCTCCGGCATTCACGATTGACGCATCAATGTGTTGACTTAAAAACAAACATGCTCCAGGAGAACTGTGGCGCATTACCACCATATCTACCTTCATGGAGAGAATATTATTGACGGTATCCACCAATGTTTCTCCCTTCTTCACACTGGATGTGCTGGCGCTAAAATTTACTACATCAGCACTGAGTCGCTTTTCAGCGAGCTCAAAGCTCAAGCGCGTTCGAGTGCTATTTTCAAAAAAGAGATTGGCTACAGTTACATCTCTTAAGGATGGTACTTTTTTAATGGGGCGATTCAAGACTTCCTTGAATTCATCTGCTTGAGAAAAAATGAGCTCAATATCTTCTTTGGTAAGATCTTTAATTCCAATAAGATGTTTGACGCTCAATGTTTTTTCCATTATTCTGATTCGGTTAATAAGGTCACTTTACTGCCCTGCACATCGTCCCAAATTACTTTTACTTTCTGATTGTCGTAGCTATCTACACTCATACCAATATAAGTGGGCTCAATGGGAAGTTCTCTGCTGAATCTGCGATCGATGAGTACCATCAATTCTATCGTCTTTGGACGTCCATATTCCATCATGCCCTCTAAGCCAGCGCGAATGGTGCGTCCGGTGTAGAGCACATCATCGATCAACACAACATTCTTGCCTTCTAAATTGAATGGAATGTCAGTAGGTTGAGCCAACAAGGTTTTATCACTTCTTCGAAAATCATCTCTGTAAAAAGTGGGATCAACTTTGCCAAAATTAACAGTGGTGTTCGGTGCAATTTGTTTTAAATTTTGCACAATCTTTTCAGCGAAAAAAACACCACGTGGCTGAAGCCCGAGGATGACTGTGTTTGAAAAGAGGTCATGGTTTTCAATTAATTGATAGCACAATCTGTTTACAATCAGACGTAAATGGTTGCTATCAATCAATGTTACCTTGGCCATAACGGCAACAAATATAAAGTAGAAATGGGCGAAATCAATTATTACCTTATCCCAGGAATGGGCGCGGATCAAAGAATTTATCAAAATTTTCAGCTCCGCCACGGAAAAGTTCACTACCTCAATTGGGTAGACGCTCAGGATTCTAAAGACATGAAGGATTTTGCAAAAATTATCGCCGCTAGAATTACTACTGAAAATAATATCATCGTCGGGTCTTCCATGGGCGGAATGATGTCCGTAGAGTTGAGCCGAATTGTGAATCCACTAGCCACTATCTTGATTAGTGCGCCCACAGGCAGCCACCAGTTTCCAAAAATTCTAAAGGTTGTAAAGCAATCACGCATTCACAAAGCGGTCAGCCCGAAAACAATTCCATATTTCTATAAACTGGCAGATACATTTATGGGCTTTAAAAATCCACAACAAAGACAGATGTTTTATGAGATGATGAGTGGGTTGGGACCGAAGTTTATTCATTTTAGTGTAAAGGCTGTGTTGGAATGGGATAACAACGAAGAACCATCTGGCAAATACCTTCAAATCATCGGCTCCAATGATGTATTGTTTGATTATAGAAAAATGAAAAATCCAGTTGTTTTGGAGAATGGAGGGCACTTTAGTGCTTTTGATCGCGCTGATGAAGTTTCAAACATCATCAACAATTTTGTGGAAAAAGAAGTGCTTTCATTGTGAAACCTTCGAATGCTGTGTTCGTACAATTGGCGCAAAATCCACCCCTATGCGTTTTTTATTTCTATTATTCTTTACTGCAATTTGCAGTTCGACATTCGCCCAAAAAACTGAGGCCGAGCACTCTGTTAAACTTCACACTGGTGAGGTGTTTGAAGGTGATAAGGTGTTGTACATCAACCCAATTTTAAAGCAGCCTTCATGGGAGTTGGACGGTAAGAAGTTTGAAACGGGTATTGTTGCCTACATCCAAAATAACCATGGTTTTTTAGCAAATCTCAATAAAATCCATGGTGAGAAAGCCGAGCGTTATGCGCTCAGAATTAAAAAAGGAAAAATCAATTTATTTGAAGAGGTCGATATAGAATTCTATGGTGGCGAAACATTAGAAGTAGAGGGGGATGAGAAACCTGAAACACTAGCTAGTGGAGAAATATATCAATACTACTCCATGGGTGATGGAGAGGTGAAGAAGGCAAGATTCAAGAGCCTAAAGAATGATTTGAAAGACAACGAGGCCTCTGTGAAACATCTTAATGCATTCAGAAATTTCAAGATTTTACAGGCTACTTTAATTGCTTTAGGTGCAGGTATCATCACCTATGATATCATCAATCAAAGTGATGATGCTGTTCGTTTTAGCCCAATGATGGCCGCTGGTATAGTGGTTGGAGGAAGTTCATACTTTTTGCAATCTAAAAAAGATGATGCCCTCTGGTTGGCTGCCGACGCCTACAACAAAGATTAAAGACTATTGATCATCTTGCTCACCTGTTTGATATCGTTCTTTAGGTAGCCTTTAGAATCATATTTTTTAGCTTCAGTAATCATGGCCATTGCCTCGCGCTTTTTGCGCTTGTTGGCAAGAATCACAGCTAAGTTTAGATAAACGGCTGCTTTGTCATGCTCCATGCGAAGGCCATGGCTAAGTGCTGTTCTAAAATATTTTTCACTTTGAGAAAGACTGTTCTTCTGAACATCCACCGAACCCAATAGGAAATAATAATAGCCTTTTTGATTTTTCCAAAGATGATTCGGATTGATACGTTCCAACCATTCTTTGGCCTTTTCCATTTTTTGCTGTCTGATTTGCAAAAACGCAAGAATAAGGCGAATACTTCTAAATACGAGTAAGATTAGGAGCGCCGTCAATAGCGTCATGAATATGCCGCTAATCCAACTTCCTGATACGAATAAATATATTGAATATGCCAATGCCGCAACAGCTATGGCGATTTTTACGATTCTTCCGTCAATTGATTTCATTACTTCTAAAAAAAGGTGCGCAAATTTAATCCGTTTCCGCGCCCTTTATTAAAAATTCTAAACCCGCTTCAACCGGGGTATGTCTCTTTGCTGAATTTTTTGAAGTCTGCTAAGTAATTCAAGGCTTTTTACTTGAGCCGATCGAGAAATTGCTTTGTAATGTTTTTCTAGTTCTGATTGATTCCCCTTTAATTCATGATTGTCAATGCGCATAATGTGCTCATTGAGCTCGTCTGTTGCTTCTTTAATGATGGAATTCAACTCCGTATCACTCTGAGGATGATTGATTAGATGGTGAAAACCTTGCTCGATCACATCGTTTAAGAATTCTTGAACTGCATATCGAAGTTGTTCACGATTGGTAGTCATGAGCGTAGGATTTTGGTTATTAAGATTCGTTAAGGTCGATGCAATATACAATTTTATTTTGATAAAGTAAAATAGCTCACCTTAATTAGATTTGCACAAATTATCATATTCCCATGGAGCAAAACGGCAGTGTGAACGTTTCTGTAGCGAATTCAATCGCTACAATTACTTTTTTTCACCCTCAAAGCAATTCATTGCCAGGTGTCTTGCTAAGAAGATTAGCAAGTACGATTGAGGAAACAGGAAGCCGTCCCGACGTTTCTGTCATTGTGTTAAAAAGTGAAGGCGAAAAGGCTTTTTGCGCAGGAGCCAGCTTCGACGAATTGATTGCGATTGAGGACTTTAATACTGGTAAGACCTTCTTCTCAGGATTCGCGCTTGTAATTAATGCCATGCGAACTTGTCCCAAACTGATTATTGGTCGCGTGCAAAGCAAGGCAGTGGGTGGAGGAGTAGGAGTGGCTGCTTCTGTTGATTACTGTTTTGCAACAACAAAGGCAGATGTCAAATTGAGTGAGCTTGCTGTTGGAATCGGACCATTCGTGGTGGGCCCAGCAGTAGAACGAAAAATAGGTCTTTCTGCCATGAGTCAATTGGCCATCAATGCTACCGAATGGCAGTCTGCTCAGTGGGCCAAAGAAAAAGGTTTATTTACCGAAATTTTTGACACTGCTGAGCAAATGGACCAAGCCATTGATATTCTCGCCAATCGCCTTGCAGCGAGCAATCCAGAGGCAATGAGCGAGCTCAAAAAGATATTTTGGAGAGGCACTGAGGATTGGGGCACATTACTCTTTGAAAGGGCCGAAATCAGCGGAAGACTGGTGCTTTCTGATTTCACTAAAAACGCAATTAATAAGTTCAAAAAAGGCTAATTATCGCGCGGTAAAAAGCACATCAATTATCTCATTGTAGTCTTGAAGTGAAGGTGCAGTCAGAGTGGCATCCAAACTACCTCTACTTTTTGAGGTGATTGTTTTTTTAGATTCTATGCTTACACTTGACAAGTTTTCTACATTGGAGAAGCTTGATCCTGCACTCGTGCTTTCTGCTTTTGGGGTCATTGAATCGTCTGTGGTGGCATCGGCGTCCATCTCTGCGGCATCCGCCACTGCTATCGGAGCTTCTTGCGCGCTTTCTTCTCTAACGGACTCCTCTTGCACCGGTGCATTCATTGACAAGACTTGTGGCTTTTGAGGAAGCACATTCTTGGATGAAGTATCTACACTAATTGCTAGTTCGTCATTTTCATTCGTGAGAATAGAATCAGCAGATGCTGTTTTAGCGTCGGTAGTGTTTTCTTCCTTTCGCACTTCAGCGAGGGCCACGGGTGAGTTTGCATTGTTCCATTTCATGATTCCCCAAACTCCTATCAAGACAACCCCGATTCCAAAAGCCATTTGAACGCCCGACTGTCTAAACCACGGAACTTCTGGAGCAGCGAACAGTGAATTGAGCCAAACACTAAACCTACCTTTCTTCTCACGATTAAACTCTGCCATCAAATTCTTCTTGATAGAAGCATCTGGCATTAGTAAATCATCCGACTTACTGATTTCTCGAATCTCGATGAGCATTTTTCGCATTGAATTATATTGCTCTTCATCGCTGATATGGCGCAATACAAATTCCTTTTCTTCAGGATACAACTCGGCAAATTGCTTCGTGATCAGCAGGCTTTCTATATCCTCGGGATCATATTTTTCAAATGGTCTCATTTTCTAAATCATTAAGTATGTCATCAACCACATTAAAATGTGCTCGAAGGCTTTTAATTTTTCATTCAGTTGCTTCAGAGTATAAAATAGACGAGATTTCACCGTTCCTTCACTGCACTCCATGATCTCACTGATTTCTTGAATACTCATTTCTTGGTAAAACCTCAACTCGAAGGTGGTTCGCTTCACTTCATCAAGCTCCGACAAGGCTATTTGAAGTTCTCGCTTGAACTCATTTTTATCTATATCCACATCCGCCTTAGACTTCTCAATTCCTGGTTGTTGGTATTTGATATCGGCATGTGCATCCTTTCTTACCTCATGTTTGGCGTACTCATTTTTACACATGTTGTGAGCGATGCTGTACAACCACGTTTTGAAAGAGCGCTTCTCGTCAAATAATTCGTTTTTATGAATAAGCTTTGAAAAAAGATCTTGGGTAAAATCTCTTGCCTTTTCCTTATCCTTCCATAACATACGATGAAAATAGTTGTACATCAATCTCGAATATCGATCGTAAAGTTCCTCAAAGGCAGCGCTATCTCGCTGGCCAATCAGGCGCATCAATTCCTCGTCTGAGTGCTTGCTATATTTACTTGCGGCCTTCAAATCAATCTCTGTATTGGTTGATTTTTTTTGGATTCGAAACCTGTGCCTTAAGTAGCTCTATCAAATCAGAATACTCCTTTTTTTGTTGAGCATTAGAAGCATTCTTTTCTAGAATTATCAAAGGAAGCAAGTAGTTTCGATTGATGTCTTCATTGCTTTTGATATACTTTAGTTTGAATAGATTATTCCAATTACTTATTACACTCGCCGAGGAAAGTATGGGCTGTTCGCTGAATTTAAAGGCCAATCCAGTACAATACAGCTTTGACTCGATGTCTTTGTAACAAGCTGGTGCAAGCGTGAGTCCAAGGTAAACATTGGCCTTTTTATCGTCACAAATTTTCTTGACCAATTCACTTTCGCTGCCTACCTTGCTAAGTCCACTTATGATTTTATCGGCGTAATTTTTATTGAGCAACCATTCGACACAAATAATCTTTACATCTCGGCGTAATCCAAATTCTTCTTGAAGAATGATTAAAGGATAGGTATCGGCACTTCCATAGGTAATAAGGGTGGCATTCTGCTCTACGCTGTTGAGTACATTTTGATTGTATTCGAGAATAGCAGAGTTGTAGATTCCCGATGCATTTAGTTTTTTTGAAAAGTCTTTTTTTGCCCCTTCATTTCTTTCAATGATGGCTTTGGCAAGCATATCATCAAGAAGGCGGACCTCCGGTCTTTTTTGATAAGCCAAATCCAACGATTGAAGGCCTTCAACGCTTTTACCTTTCATTAAGTAATTTAAATAATGGTAGGCATGTGAGTCATCGTCGATTTGCTTGAGTTCATTTAAAATCGCATTCATTTTTTGCATTCCGGAACTATTCAAATCTCTGGAACGAGCGGGAAGCAGGGAGTAGTAAGTGTTTTCAATGTAATGAAACCAGGCAACTTGATTGGTTTTATCTTTTTGTAAAATTGCCTCCCAAGAAGAGGCTGCCTTCTTTTCACTCGATAGATCTTTCTCTTCTAACTGCGGAAATCTCGATATTCCTTGCGCAGGCATTGGCGCAGCCTCCTCAGTATTGGCCTGCGAAAAGCCCTGAATGGAGCAGGATAAGCAAAGGAAAAATATGAAGTATTTAAATAAACTCATGTTGACTTGATTTCAAACGGTGTTACATCCGTTTGAGATATTGGTTCAAAAGGTATAAAAATTATTTTTGAATCAGCATTTTGAATTCGGCTATCATCATGGCTGTGGCTCCCCATAATGTTTTCCCAAAGATATCAAAGTAGGGTACTTCCAGATTTAGATCAAACTTTTTAAGATAAATCATTTTCTTTTGCAATTCATCCTGAGCCAACAACTGTCTTAGCGGGTAATGAATGATTTCGCTGACTTCATCCGCACTGGGTTTCAATTCTGGCTCATGATTGCAATAGGCCACAAAAGGCTGTACGATAAAATTGCTTGGGGGAATGTAAAGTTCAGAGAGGCTGCCTAAGTATTCTAATTTGTTCTTTTCGATACCAATCTCCTCAAATGTTTCGCGATAGGCGGTATGTAAAAGGTCATCGTCGCTTTGCTCTTTTTTTCCGCCCGGAAAACTTATTTGACCGCTGTGCACGCCTTGATTTTCGGGTCGTAGAATAAAAAGCGTATGAAGCTCATTTTTTCGTGGATGTAAAATCATCATCACGGCGCTTTCCTTTGGAGGAGGATCAAAACTTCGCGCTTCGGAGGCTAGCGCACGTTTGTAGCTCATCATCAAACGATGAGCCTCTTCGCCGGGTTTTTCTGATGAGTTTAATCGTTCGCGTATTAAATCTAGATTTGAAATTTCCATTTTCCTCCTACAGTTGGATACTTCAATTCTACGGATAAAATTTCAAGAAAATTCTCTCTCGGGATATTTCTTGCTCCTAAAGAACCCAGATGTTCATTGTATATCTGACAATCAATCATTTTCCAACCTTTAGCCTTCAAATGATTCACTAAATGTATGAGCGCAACTTTGCTTGCGTTGCTTTCTCTCGAAAACATAGACTCACCAAAAAATAGTTGGCCAAGAGACACTCCGTATAAACCACCTACCAATCTTCCTTCATTCCATACTTCCACACTGTGCGCGAGCCCAAGCTCGTGCAAGTGTACATACGCTTCTACCACTTCATTGTGAATCCATGTTTTGCCTTCGCGATCTCCGCTGCGACAACCCTCCATCACTTCTTTGAATGCTTCATCGACGGTGACTTTGAAAGGATGTCTGTTGAGAACATTACGCATCGACTTTGAAATGTGCAGTTCATCCAAAAACAATACACAGCGATCTTTGGGACTCCACCACAGGATTTCGTCCGTATCATCATACCAAGGAAAGATACCGTTGGCGTAGGCAGTGATTAGTCGTTCGGTACTAAGATCGCCACCCACAGCTAAGATGTCGTGCACGGCTTCTTCGTGGGGCGGAAACCATATGTCGTCATCAAGTTGGTAAATCACTGCACTTAGATTTGCCACGAATTTACAAATTGAACTATAAACAAAACAAATTAGAATGCTTCTCCAATAGTAAAATAGAACTCATTTGTTTGACGACCAAAAGCCGCGTCCAATCGGATGTGTACATGTTTTTCAATATCAAAAACATATCTTACACCCAATCCAGCAGAGTAATAAAATGGTGATTTTGTTAAATCTTTGATTTCGTCTCTCACCAATGCGCCTCCAGCAAAAACAGTATAGCCCCATCTTTTCGCAAAAAAGGAACGCCACTCCAATTGCGTTAATGCTGCATGGTGATCTCGCACCTTTCCGTCGACGTATCCTCGAAACCTTTTAGGACCGCCAATTCCAGTCATTTGAAAAAAGGGAACGTCGCCAGTCATAAAATCTCCGAATGCCTGAAACGCAACGACAGATTTTTTTATGGGTAAAAAATAACGGTAGTCTATTCTGTATCTATGAAAATTAAAATCACTGCCCCATGTTTGATCATAGTTGTGATAGTATAACTCAAGATAGTTCCCCGTTTTGGATGCATACACATTATCTCTTTTGTCGAAGAGAATGAAGGCTCCAACGCCACTACCAGCGCCACCTTCACGACCTAGATAAGGACCATTTTCAAGAGAACTTCTTTCTGAGTATTTGTAAATATCAAATCTATCATACCACCCTTTAAGTCCCGCGTACCAATGATGAGTGAGCTTTCGAGTGTATTGAACGCGAAGCCTGGGAAGTCGTACATAAAAACTCTCTCTGTTTTCTGTTGGAAGTGCAGTGGTACCAAAAAAGAAAAACATATAATCATAATATCCCAATTCACCCGATACTTGATGCTTTCTTTTGTTCCAATAAATATCAAAAGGTAGATAGAGTAGGAGTTGTCTATTTTGGGTGTATGCTGCCCCAATTTGAATTTGTGACGGAGGAGAAATACTGTCTTTTTTATTCAAATAAAAATTAAAACTTCCAGCTACACCGGCACCGAAGCGAGTTTCTGGTAAATAGAAACCTACAGGATATGCAAGAATGCTAGACTTGCGATTGAGGCTATCTTTTTGAGAAAGCAGTGGGTGTATGGAAACGAAGGAAAGCATTATCAAAAGAAGAGTGGGGTACCATCGTTTCATCCAAGCAAATGTAAGCATTCGAAGATTTGCCCCATATTGCGTCATATTTTTCCGAATTATGAGAAGAGTGCTCAATGTGTTTCAGGCGATTTTGATAGCTATTTGGATGGGCTTTTGTGGTTTGCTCGGAATCATTTTGGTATTGATTACGTGGCAGCAAAATCGTGTCATGATTTTTTTGGCACATCACTTTTGGAGTCCCGTGATTTGCGCCATCTCTGGGGTTCGTGTGAAGGTAACGGGACTTGAAAACTTAGATAGAAAAACACCTTCTATTTACGTGGCCAATCACTCGTCTCTTTATGATATCGTGGCCATATGTCGCGCCAGTCCTGTTCCATTGTTTTATATTGCTAAAAAGGAATTAGCCAAGGTTCCCATTGTGGGCCAGTTTATGTGGATTATTGGAATGATTTTCATTGATAGAAAGAATAAAGAGAAGGCGATGCAAAGCATGCGCAAAGCAGGTCAACGCATTCGAGAGGGTAAAAACGTGATCTCCTTTCCAGAAGGTACGAGGTCGAAGGATGGCAAAATTGGGATTTTCAAACGTGGCTCTTTTATAATTGCAAAGTCACAGAGCATTCCTGTGGTACCCGTGGCTGTGAAAGGCGCAGCAGAAGTGCTCTCAGCAGGATCGATGGGGCTGCGTCCGGGGGTAATTGCTGTTCATTTTGAAAAACCTATTCCGCCTTCTTTTTTCGATGGAAAGTCAGAGGAAGAAATAGCAGCGCACACCCGCGAAATAGTCGTTTCACGTGTTGAAAAAATGACTATTTAATATTGCGTTTTTTCTTGATACGCTCGTATGCTTCCTGAACCTTCACGAATTTCTCTGCGGCAGCCTTTTCGTGCTGTTCGCCAAGTCCTCTGACCTTATCAGGGTGATATTTCATGGCCATCTTGCGGTACGCTTTTTTGACCTCCTCGTCACTCGCAGATGATTCTATTTCTAAAATCTTAAAATCACTTTCTGCATCGTGGTAAAACATCGCTCGAATGGACTCATAGTCTTTTTGAGAGATTCCCAAATTGTGGGCAATTTGATTGATGATACGTTCTTCACTTGAGTCTACAGCTCCATCCGAATTTGCGATTCCAAAGAGATAGTGCATCATTTGTAGACGCATGGGATGTTCCATGTAGTAACGAATCTGTTCGCATACCTCACGCACAGGAATGTCTTTTTGAAGCAGTTCCTTGAGCAATGACATTTGGTATGCTGCTGAAGATTCTCCAAATTGTCGTGTAAAAAAGCCTCGGATGTAATCAAGCTCGCTTTTCATATGCTTTCCATCGGCCTTCATTACAGCGGCCGACAGCACAAGCAACGCACTGGCGAAGTCACCTGGCTGAGTATGGTGACGCTGATTTTGATAGCGGCGATCATATCTAGGGTCATAACCAGCTCTCTTCTGGCTTCCCTTATCAACGCTTAGACTTTTATCGTCGATGATGGTTCCAAAGGCAAAACCCAAAAGTCCACCGATGGGACCTCCAACAGCCCATCCAAGTGCACCACCGATCCATTTTCCAAATCCCATTTTTTCTTTTTTTCTAAAAATAAATTACCAGCTTCCGCCTGCGCCACCGCCTCCAAAACCACCACCTCCGAATCCACCAAAACCGCCGCCGCCACCACCGCCGCCTCCAAAGCCACCACCACCTCCATATCCTCCCCAAAATCCGCGACTGCCGTGATGCGTGCGCTGCATTTGATTTAACAACATCCAAGCTGTCCAGAAGTCTACATTATTGAGTGCTGCATACTTTTTGGCCTGTCTATATTTCACAAAGAAAACTAGACCAATAATTCCAAAGACAATGAAAAAGATACCGAAGAAAATGCCATTTTTCTTTTTCTTATTTGCATTTTTATAGTCACTAATACTGAACTCACCTTTCGCTAGGGGAATGAGCACATCAAGGCCAGCAGTGAGTCCTCCGTAGTAATCGTTTTGTTTAAATCTTGGAATTACTTCTTCATCGATAATAACAAACGCATCCGCATCTGTAATCGCTCCCTCGAGGCCACGGCCCACCGCAATAAAAACTTCACCTCGTGAAGAGCTCGTTTTGGGCTTTACTAAAAAGACTATTCCATTATCTTCTTTGGCCTGTCCAACACCCCAGCGATCACCCAGCTCAATTGCATAATCAGCCTTATCATAACCACATAAGTCAGCCACAATTACAACAACTATTTGATTGCTGGTCTCATTACTGAAGTTGACCAAGGTCGTTTCTAATTGCGCTATTTGATCTCCGCTAAGTGTTCCGGTGTTGTCATAGACCAATCGCAATTGTTTTTCTGGAAAACAATTTTCGATTTGACTAAAACCAACATAACTTAACAATGTCAGGAGTAAGACTAAGAACAACCTGTTTACTTTTTTCATAAAAAATTACTTAGCAGGTTGACCAAAAGTGATTTGATTGGAAAGCTCGTTAGAATCATTTTTTTCCAAGGGAAAATAATGACTCAGTTGATTTCCAATGGATAAAATTGCCTTTCCAATGCCTTGAGCTATGTTGTTGTTATGCAATTCTTCAATCGCTAATTTCAAGGTTTGATTCCAGTATTCGGGTCCGACTTTTTCGTGGATGCCGACATCACCGAAAAGAGCGAATTTCCTATCGAGCACACTGATATAAATGAGCACGGCATTTCTATCTTTGGTTTCAAACATTTTCAAAGATTGAAAAATATACTCCGCTCTTGCCAGTGGATCGAGGCCGCACTCGTCTTCGACGTGTAATCGAATTTCACCTGATGTGCGACGCTCTGCTTCTGCGATGATGTGCTGCAGATGAACTTGAACATCAGGAGTGAATATGTCGTAAGCTTTCAATGATTATTTTTTTGAGAAGTCAACTTTAGGAGCATTTTCGGCTCCCTCTTGAGCTTCAAACATCTCTCTTTTCTTGAAATCATCGCTCTCGCTAGATACAAAACCAAGTGCTTTGCTTCTCCAGAACCCGCGGACATAAGTATTAAAATCAGTTACAGAAGCGTTATAGTCAGATCGAGATTTTTTGATTCTGTTTTCTGTGCCTTCTAATTGACTTTGCAACATCTGGAAGTTTTCTGTAGATCGAATTTCGGGATAGCGTTCGAAAACCAAAGCAATGCTTCTGTTGAGTATTGCGCCTTGCTTATCGAGCTCCTCTGGAGTTTTCGCAGAGCTAATACCTGCTCTTGCTTCTGTTACGCGAGTGAGAATTTCCTTTTCATTTTCTGCAGCGCCCTGAACGGTGGCTACGAGGTTGGGAATGAGGTCTGCTCTTCGCTGGTAATCGCTTTGAACATCCGCCCAATATTGATTTACAAGCTCCTGACGCTTTACAGCACCATCGTAAATGCTAGTTCCGTAAAAATAAAATGCACCGAAAGCAACTAATACTAATAGGATGAGAGCGCCAACGGCAAGGGTTACATTTTTCATTTTGATTGATTTATTTCTATGCTAATTTAAAAAATTATACTCTGGCTCATCAACAGAAGTGCCATATGGTCTTTTCTGTCATTCTGTCAAAATTTAGATTCTTTAGCAGAATTAAGTTATTCATAAAACTATTTCTATGAGAATCTGTCTATTGTTGCACACAATCCTGTTGTATGAAATCACTTAGAAGTCCTAATATAGTCTTTATTCTATTCATAATAATTGTTTTATACAGTTGTTCGGATCAAGGCAAGTCTGAAGCTACTGCGATGAAGCCAGCACCGCTAGCGATAGATGCGGTAGTCGCTTCTACTAAGAAAGCAGTCAATACTGTCAATGTATCAGGTGTTGTTAAAGCAGCTGAACAGACAGTCATCGCCAGTGAAATTGCGGGCAAAATTGTTTCTATTTCCTTTAAAGAGGGATCATTGGTTTCGAAGGGTGACGTGCTTATTCGATTGGATGATCGCGATCTTAATGCTCAGAAAACGCGCATAGAAGCGCAACTTAGGTTAGCACAGCAAACGGCAGATCGCCTGGCAAGTCTTCAGAAGGTAGAAGGGGTATCGCGCCAGGAGTTGGAGCAGTCGTTAGCACAAATTGACATACTCAAAGCGGAATTGGCTATAATTGATGCCAATCTGTCGAAAACGGTAATCAGAGCACCTTTCAGTGGAACGATTGGCCTGCGTAACGTTAGCGAGGGCGCTGTGGTGGCTGCCTCACAAGGGTTATGCAGCCTGAGAAGCAATGCGCTTTACAAAGTGGAGTTTGATGTAGCTGAGAAATATGCCGCGCTTGTAAAAACGGGAATGGAAATTTCTTTTTCGAATCAAGGAGATACATTGATTCGCAAAGCGAAAGTGATTGCTACTGAAAGCGCAATTGACGAAGGCACACGTGCGCTTCGAGTGCAAGCTCAGGTAGAAAAAAATGATGGCGTGTTGCCAGGAGCTTTTGTGGAGGTTCAAGCAACTTTAGGTGGGGAGAGAGAATCCATTTTTATTCCTACGCAATGCATCATTCCACAGGGAAGAAGCAAATTTGCCGTGGCAGTGAAATCTGGTGTTGCACAGTTTATCGAGGTTCAGACAGGTCAGCGAATGTCGAATGACGTTGAAATATTGACAGGGCTCAATGTTTCAGACACCATTGCTACTACAGGTATTTTATTTCTCAAACCTGGAGCACCAGTGCGTGTTGCAAAAATCGTGAGTGAGCCATGAAGTTCTCAGAAATTGCTATCAAAAGACCTGTATTTGCAATAGTAATCAATATCGTCATCATCGTTTTTGGCGCAATTGGTTACCGCTTTCTGGGTGTTCGAGAATTTCCTGCGATCGACCCGCCCAATATCACAGTGCGCACTTTTTACACGGGTGCTAATGCTGATATCATTGAATCTCAAATCACCGAACCTCTCGAGAAATCGATTAATGGAATTCAAGGAATAAAAAGTATATCTTCTTCTTCATCCTTAGGGACATCGGTGATCACCGTTGAGTTCGATTTAAGTACCGACCTCGAACAAGCAGCAAATGATGTCAGAGATAAAGTGGCGCAAGCGCAACGCAATTTGCCTCAAGATATCGACAGTCCGCCCGTTGTGGCAAAGGCCGATGCTAGCGGAGATCCAATCATATTCATGCCGATTCAAAGTACTACTCGGAGCATCACCGAATTGAGCGACTACGCTGAAAATGTACTATTAGAAAAAATCCAATCCATTCCGGGAGTTTCACAAGTTCAGATATATGGGCTAAAGCGAACTTCCATGAGATTGTGGATCAATCCATATCTGCTTTCGTCGGTAGGACTTACGATGCAAGATGTTTTGAATGCCCTAAATCGAGAGAATGTAGAGTTGCCGGCGGGAAAGGTGAGGGGGACTACTACAGAACTCAATGTTAAAACATTTGGAAGATTGACAACTGAAGAAGACTTCAATAATCTCGTAATAAAGAACGTCGGTGGCCGAACTATTCAGTTTAAAGATATCGGTCTTGCTGAAGTGGGACCTGAAATAGAAGAAACTTCTGCGAGAAAAAACAATGTTTTCAATGTCTCGCTCGCCATCATTCCGCAGCCAGGTTCCAATTATATTGATATTGCTGATGAATTCTTCCGACGCTACGAGCAGATTAAGAGTGAGGTACCAAGCGATATCAACGTAGATATTGGAATTGATAAAGCGAAATTCGTGCGTCGGGCGATTACCGAAGTCGAAGAAACTCTGATCATTGCACTGATTCTCGTAGTTCTTATCGTATATGCGTTTTTTCGAAATTGGAGTATCGCCTTGCGCCCTTTAGTGGATATTCCTGTTTCCTTGATAGGAGCTTTTTTTATCATGTACGCTTTTGGTTTTTCAATAAATGTATTAACTCTATTAGCCATTGTTCTGGCGACGGGACTGGTAGTAGATGATGGCATAGTGGTGACAGAGAATATTTACAAGAAAATGGAAGAGGGGATGGACAAATGGACTGCCGTGCGCCTCGGTGTGCAGGAGATTTTCTTTGCTGTTATATCGACTTCTATCACCCTTGCTGTGGTTTTCATTCCTGTAATCTTTCTTGAAGGTTTTACTGGAAGATTGTTTAGAGAATTTGGAATTGTACTGGCAGGTGCTGTGTTAATATCTGCTGTTGTTTCGCTTACGCTCACTCCAGTGCTTAATCTCAAACTCACCAAAGGAGGCACTCCAAAGCATGGTAAATTCTATTTGCGAACGGAACCATTCTTCAAAGGAATGGAAGACAGCTACCGCCGTTTGCTCAATAGATTTCTTCATCGCCGCTGGTTGGGTTTGGCGATTGTGGGAATATGCCTTGTGGGGATTGTTGTGCTATTTTCAAATCTCAAATCTGAATTAGCTCCGCTCGAAGACCGCTCGCTTATTCGGTCTCCATTCACGCTGCCTGAAGGAACGGATTATGACGTGACTTCTCAATTCGTTTCTGAAGTTTCAGCGGTTCTGCTCGATAGTGTGCCAGAGGCAAGAATGATCTTTGGTATCGCTTCTCCTAGTTTTCAAGGTCAAGGTGCTACCAACAGTGGCTTTATTGTCACTTTGCTCAAAGACCCTGATGAACGTGTGGCGACGCAGCAAGAGATATATGACCGCTTGGTGCGAATATTCAAGCGAATGCCTCAGGCACGAGTATTTCCAAACCAAGAACAAACAATTACCACTTCTCTCAGTGCAGGAAGCCAATTGCCAGTTCAGTATGTAATTCAGAATTTGGATTTTAAAAAGCTTGAAAAAGTTCTTCCTCAATTTCTTGACGCAGCTCGTAAGGATCCTACGTTTGGTAACGTCGATGCAAATTTGAAATTCAATAAGCCCGAATTACAAGTAAACATCAATCGATTGAAAGCAGCTGAACTTGGAGTGAGTGTTGCAGATATTAGTAGCACGCTTCAGTTGGCTTTCAGTGGAACACGTTTTGGTTATTTTACAAAAGAGGGTAAGCAATACCAAGTGATTGGTCAGTTGGATAGAGATTTTAGAGATACACCGGATGATCTAACCAATCTCTATGTTCGCTCTGCTGCGGGTCAACTCATACAGTTGAGCAATTTGGTGGATGTCGTTGAAACAAGCAATCCGCCGACTATTTTTCACTTTAATCGTTACAAGTCGGCAACTGTTTCTGCGTCTCTTGCGCCAGGTAAGACATTAGGTGAGGGCATTCAAGCGATGCAGCGCATTGCTGATGAACTCCTTGACGAGTCATTTGCCACTGAGCTAAGCGGCCCTAGTCGTGATTTTCAAGAGAGCGGAAGCAATACTTCTTTTGCCTTTTTGCTAGCCTTATTATTGATATATCTAATACTTGCAGCGCAGTTTGAGAGCTTTAGAGATCCGTTGATCATATTGTTTACAGTGCCATTAGCTCTTGCTGGCGCGTTGCTGAGTTTGTGGATTTTTGACGCTACGCTAAATATTTTTTCCGAGATTGGAATGATCATGTTGATTGGTCTTGTTACAAAAAATGGAATATTGATAGTAGAATTCGCCAATCAAAAACGGAAGGATGGACTAGCTATTCGTGAGGCGGTATTTGAGGCCTCAGCAGCGCGTCTTCGCCCGATTCTAATGACAAGTTTGGCCACGATTTTAGGAGCTCTTCCTATAGCTTTAGCTCTTGGTGCGGGTTCTCAAAGCCGCGTTCCATTGGGAATCGTTGTTGTAGGCGGACTCTTATTTTCTCTTGTTTTAACGCTCTTGGTGATTCCTTCCATATATACTTATATAGCTTCTAAAAATGTCAAAGAGAATCAGTCATAACAGTATATTCGTATTGGTGATAATGTGTATGTGTTTTAAAATGCATGCACAAGATACGATACCACTAAATGAGGTGATACGTCAAGCCTTAATGCACAACTTTGACGTAATAGTAGCTACAGGAAATGCACAAATAGCCCAAATCAACAACTCTAAAGGCGAAGCAGGCATGCTTCCACAAGTGCGGGCAGGAGTATTTGATAATTATTCCACAAATGACCTAAGACAACGTTTTGCAAATGGTCAAGAAATTACCTCGCCCAATGCAGGTGGCAATCAGTTTGGAGCTTTTGTACAAGTTGATTGGATTGTTTTTGATGGTATGAGTATGTTCCATTCAAAACGAATCCTCGAAACATTGGATGAACAAGCCAAGTTGGATTTACAATTGAGAATGCTTGATGTGACAAGACAAGTAGGCAATGCATATGCAGAATTGCAAAGGCTGTCTAGTCTGATTTCATTTACCTCTGAAATTATAACTATTGCTGAAGAAAGAAATAAGATTGAAAAATTGCGGTGGGAAACAGGTTTGGTGGCAAAGTCAAACTATTTGAGAAGTGCAGTAAGTCTTAATCAGCTTTTAGTTTCTAATTTAAATTATAAAGCCGACTATCAAAAAGCTTTGGGGAGTCTCAACGCGTTGATTGGAGTCATTCCCTCGATGTTGTGGTATCCAGAAGAAGTTGATACCAATAAATTTGAGATCGAAAATACTCTTGTGGGTGGAACAGAAACCAATGGGAATATAAAAAGGCTCCTATTGCAGCAAGAATTGATGTCGCTAGAGCTAAAGCGTGCTAAGGCGCGTCAATTGCCGACGATAGCTCTCAACGGATCTTACAACTTTAACCGTGTTGACAACACAGCAGGCTTTAGTTTGCTAAATAGAACATACGGACCTCAAGCGGGAATTGCTATTAATATTCCGTTATTCAATGCAGGAAGTTTAAAGCGTGCAATAAAGCGCAGTGAAGTAATGCTCAAACAAAGCGAACAACTGATCGCTACTGAGCGAATTAGAACCAATGCACTCTTAGAAGCAAATGCTATGGCGTTGCGTCAAATAGAGGACATAATAAAACTTGAAAAGCAAACTATAGACTGGAGTCAGGAATTGGTGACAATAGAAATGGAGCGCTTGAAAAAAGGACAAACGGACGTAACCGCTTTATATCAGATTCAAACTGAATACGAAAACGCTGCCGTCCGTTTGTCGGATGCAATTTTCAAAAGAACATTAACCCAAAATGAAATTAAATTCATTCTGGGCAATGTTCAATGATGATTAGATGCTTTTGAAAGAGCGTTGAATGAAGTTGGTCAAATCTTCACCTTTGAGCAAACCTTTTGCAAGTAAGGCAAGGTCAATAGCTTGTTTTAATTGGTCTTTATTTGCTTCTTTATCTTGAATTACCTTTTCGAAAAATGGATGATTTCCATTTACTACTAAGTTGTAAGATTCAGGAAGTGAGCCATAGAAGCCCCCGCCACCCATTGCACTTTGCTCTTTCATGCGGCGCATGAATTCATTTTGTGTAATGATAAATGGAGGTTCATCGCTGCTGAGGCCTTCGAATTCAATGGTGTATTTTTTAGAATCTACAACTTCTTCCAATATCGGACGAAGTGTATTTTTTTCATCTTCTGTTAGTTTGATAGGAAGGCTATCACTCTTCTGAATCAACTTATCTAGCACATCTGCATCTACGCGTTTGAATTGAATGTCTTGGTTTTTGTTTTCGATATGCGAGATGAAGTGGCTAGTGAGCGGGCCTTCCATAAGAAGAACTTCGTAGCCCGCATTTTCAGCTGTATTGATAAATGAGTGCTGTTCCTCTTTGTTTTGAGCATAAAGAACGATGATTTTATTGTCCTTATTCTTTTGAGTGACTTCGATTTTCTCTTTTAATTCAGCAAGACTTCGGTATTCTCCTTTTGTGTTTTTATAAACGGTAAAGGCACTTGCTTTCTCGGCAAACTTATCATCAGTCAATATTCCGTATTGAATAAAGGTGCTGATGTCGTCCCATTTTGCCTCAAAGTCTGTGCGGTCGTTATTGAACATCGAAGAAAGTTTATCAGCAACCTTTTTCGTTATATGCGCTGAAATTTTCTTCACGTTTGCATCCTCCTGAAGATAGCTGCGGCTAACGTTTAGTGGAATGTCTGGAGAATCTACGACACCATGAAGAAGAGTTAAAAATTCAGGAAGAATATTTTTTACTTCATCGGTGATGAAGACTTGATTGCTGTAGAGCTGAACTTTATTTTGTTGAATCTCAAAGTTGTTTTTCAACTTCGGGAAATAGAGGATACCTGTTAAATTGAAAGGATAATCTACGTTGATGTGAATGTTGAATAATGGCTCATCAAACGTCATTGGATAGAGCTCATGATAGAAGTTTGAATAGTCTTCATCATTGAGGTCCACAGGTTTCTTCATCCAAGCTGGAGAGGTGTTGTTGATGATATTTTCCTCTTCAACTTGAATGCGCTTTGGATTGCCCTTCTCGTCTAGTTCTCCACTTGGGTCTTCTTCCCACTTGGTGCGGGTACCGTACTGAATGGATACCGGCATGAATTTGCAATATTTGGTGAGGATGCCTTCCAAGCGGTCATTTTCTAAGAACTCAACTGAATCCTCGGAAATATGAAGGATGATGTCTGTGCCGGGAGTTGTACGTAAACCCTTATCCATTGTGAAATTCGTGGTTCCATCGCATACCCAATGCACTGCTTCAGCATCTTTTTTATGTGATAGCGTTTGAATTTCTACTTTCGAAGCCACCATAAAGGCAGAGTAGAAACCCAAACCGAAGTGTCCAATAATTTGTGCGTCTTTGTATTTCGTTACGAATTCTTCAGCACCGCTGAATGCGATTTGATTGATGTATTTCTCCACCTCATCTGATGTCATACCGATACCATTATCGCTGATGGTAATCGTTTTCGCCTCTTTATTGAGGTTTACTGACACTTTCAAACCTGAAGTATCTGACGAAATTTCACCCAAAGAGCTGAGTGTTTTCACTTTTTGACATGCATCTACCGCGTTGCTCACCAATTCGCGAAGGAAGATCTCATGGTCAGAATACAAGAATTTCTTGATAATCGGGAAGATGTTCTCTGTTTGAACGGATATACTACCTTGTTGCATGATGTTTTGTTTTTCCTTGGCTTGTCAACGCCTGTGCCAAGGGAGTTTTACTGACATGCTGTCGGTTTTTTGGCACTTGGCTTAAAGCGGTTACATTTGCGCCATAACACTTAAAATTTTTATTAAATGAAAAAAATCTTTACCACAGCCCTGTGGCTAATGGCGCTGCATGCTAGCGCCCAAATTGTCAATCCAGGATTTGAGACATGGACAGGCACAGAACCCCAAGGCTGGGATAACAGTAATGGAGATGGAAGTAATACCTCCGTTATTTCCACAACTGACGCCCACTCTGGAAATAGGGCTGTTCAGCTTTCTGTAGCGCCGGTGTTTGGTTTCAATCTTCCCGGTACCATCAATCAAATGGAAATTCCAATTTCAACAACACCTGCATCCATGCGTTTTTGGATGGAATCAACGTTCCCGAACGAGGCGGTATTGTTTGTTACAGCAACTGTTTCTGATAACGAGTCGAATCCATTGGCAAGCGCGATATCTTTTGAAGCTAATGAGTACTCAAACTATACCGAAATCGCGGTGCCTTTTGAAATGGTGGATGTTGGAACACCATCAAAGGTTGATATCATTTTTTCCGTTGGGACGCTTACTGGAAATATCGCCGATTTAGAAGGTGCAGTAGTTCGTATTGATGATGTATCGCTTTCCAACGTTCCCGTTAATGTTGATGAAGAAGAAAAAAGTGAACTTGAGCTATCTGTTTTTCCGAATCCAGTGACCGGTGATGTGGTAACTATTCAAACTGGTGTTTCAGGAGCGGTAGATGTAATTGTATCGGATATGACTGGTAAATTGGTGCTTCAATGGAACCTACAAAATACAGATACTAATGGAGCTATTCAATTGGATGTGAGTACTCTTGCTCCAGGTATGTACACGGTGAGTGTGAAAGGTGAAGGAAATGTAGCAACAACCAGAATCAGAAGAGATTAATTGAAATAGTAATAAAATAGAAAGCCCTCGAACGTTTTCGAGGGCTTTTCTTTTAAACCTTAACCAATTAGGATTGAACCAAAACCAAACTTATAAGAAAGTATGATGCTGTCTCTTTTCCAATTGGTGTGCCAATATTTTAATTTGGTGTAAATAAAGCATTGCCATCAGGGTCAAATCCCTGTATATCAGCGAAAGATATCTCGTTTATAAGTTTCGAATTATAAGGAGTTCTCACCTTGATGTAGTTGTCTGTAAATCCACTCATCATGCCCTCGTCATTTTCTGCCTCCCATAGAACAGGACGCTTAGTGCTTTTGAAGGAATGGTAAAAATGGCTCTTTTTGTTTTCTCCAATGATGCGTAGCACTTTATTTCGCTCGTGTCTTTTTTCCATAGGAACTATATCATCAATTCGAAGAGCAGTCGTGTTATCACGTTCACTGTATGTAAACACGTGCAAATAAGAAACAGGAAGTGAGGTAATGAAATCTCTAGTTTCATTGAATAATTCATCAGATTCGCCAGGGAATCCGACAATAACATCCACTCCTATGCAAGCGTCGGGCATTAGTGCCTTGATGCGTTCGATGCGACTTCTGTAGAGGTCAGAACGATAGCGCCGGCGCATGGCTTGAAGAATGGTGTCACTTCCGCTTTGCAATGGAATGTGAAAGTGGGGCATGAACTTTTTTGAATTTGCTACGAATTCGATGATCGAATCTTCTAGCAAATTGGGTTCAATGCTGCTTATGCGATACCTCTCGATGCCCTCTAAATTATCTAATTGTTTGATGAGGTCTAAGAATGTTTCACCGTTGGCTGTTCCAAAATCTCCAATATTGACTCCTGTTAGTACAATTTCTTTTGCACCTTCTGCTATGGCTTTTTTGGCCTCAGTTAAGGTTTCCTCAATGGTGGCACTGCGGCTTCTACCTCTTGCCAATGGTATAGTGCAGAAAGCGCAGAAATAATTGCAGCCGTCTTGTACTTTAAGAAAAGTCCGTGTGCGATCGCCTTTGCTATAAGAAGGAATGAATGTTTTCACATCTTTGATTTCCCCTGCTTTTACAACTGCTACCTCTGAGGGCTCGGTATTCTCTACGTGCTTGACGATATTGAACTTTTCGTTCGCCCCTAATACGATATTCACACCTTCAATATTCGCGATTTCTTGAGGTTTGAGTTGTGCATAGCAACCAATAACCGCAACGAAAACACCGGGATTGTGGCGTATAGCGCGTGATACAATATTTCGACACTTTTTATCAGCTTGATCTGTAACGCTGCATGTATTAATCACCAATACATCTGGCTGATCATCCATTTCTACACGCGCATAGCCCGCCTCACGAAAATCTCGGGCGATGGCGCTTGTCTCAGCAAAGTTCAATTTACAGCCAAGCGTGTGAAATGCTACGCGTTTATACTGATTCATTTTTTTAAAGATTCTACTTTTTCAAAACTTCCATTCACTCCTTTCTTTTCAGCGCTTTGCTCTTTCGCCTTTTTGATTGCATCCGCGGCATTGATAGGCTTTGCTTCCGTTTTCACGAGTGCACAGTTGATTTCACCACAATCCGCGCGCTCTGTTTCAGACTTCATTGGGATCAAACTTTTTCCTTCTCGCTTGAAAAAGAGTTTTTCCCCATTTGTTTCTCTTCCTACAATCGTAATCAAAGTGCTATCTGCATTCACGGACCAAATACCGTTGATTATTTTAGCTGATCCTTTACCAATCGTAATCTTTCGTTCGGTATAATTCGCGAAATTTGCTCCACCCAGCGTCAAAACAGTTTTGATTGCTTTGCAGTCAGCGCATGGAAGCTCTCCCATATAGGTTCCAATCAGTGGGTTCTTTGTGATGATTTTGTTACCTATTTTTAGTTCATTTGGCTGTTCGCTTTTCTTTTGCTCTTCATTCTTTACCTCATTGGCTTGATTGTTACAAGAGACAAACAGCAATGCAGTAAACAGCAGTATATTAAATTTCATGTAAATATTTTTCACAAAAATAAGCAAGGCCTGATAAATCTATAGATTTACGTTTATGAAGCACATCGTTATCATAGGAAATGGAGTAGCAGGTATTACTGCTGCGAGGCATTTGAGAAAAAAATCGGATTTTGCTATTACCGTAGTTTCTTCTGAAAGCGAATACTTTTTTTCTCGAACAGCTCTCATGTATGTATACATGGGGGATATGGAGTGGAGGCATATTGAGCCTTACGAAAAAGACTTTTGGAAAAAAAACAAGATTAACCTAAAGCACGCACATGTTGACCGTGTTTTAGTCGAGAAAAAGGAGTTGATGTTGTCAGGAGGTGAAAAGCTTTCCTACGATGAACTCATTCTGGCCACGGGCTCATCTTACAAACGTCCAGATATCCGTGGTGTCGATTGCAAGGGAGTTTTTGGTATGTATTCAAAACAGGATTTCGACGGTATTTGGGAATATACCAAAGGAAAGAAATACCGCCAGCCTAAAATCAAGAAAGCCGTTGTTTTAGGTGGAGGATTAATCGGGATTGAACTTGCTGAAATGCTCGTTAAAGAAGGCATTCATGTGACGATGATTATCAGAGATCAGCGTTTTTATAGCAATGTCGTACAATCCGAAGAATCAGAAATTTTGGAACGCCATATCGCTTCCCACCATATTGATTTGGTTAAGTCAAGTGGAATTGAGGAAGTAATTTCTAAAGACGGCGCCATTTGCGGCGTACGATTGGTGGATGGGGAAATTTTGGAAACAGATTTTCTTGGTTTGACGATAGGAGTGGAGCCCAATATTGGCTGGATAAATGAACCACATATTGAAACAAGACAAGGAGTGCTCGTGAATGAGTACTTAGAAACTAACGTTCAAGGTATCTATGCAATAGGCGACTGTGCGGAACTTCGCACGCCCTCAAATGGACGCCGCGCCATTGAACCGGTTTGGTACACAGGCAGATTGATGGGCGAATGTGTGGCTGCTAACATAGTTAAGTCACAATCCAAGAAATATGATCCTGGTATCTGGTTCAACTCGGCGAAATTTTTTGACATAGAATATCAGATTTATGGAAATGTTAGCTCTGATTCAACAAAGCAGAACCAATTGTTTTGGCAAAAGGAAAATGCGATTATTCGGGCCGGGTTTGATTCTGAGTGGAAACTTCAAGGATTGCAATCCTTGGTAACACGCATCCGCCATGAAGTGGCGGATAAGTGGATCAAAAAGGGTGTTACGAAAGACTTTCTAAATAGCAATTTTGAAAAAGTACTTTTTGATCCAGAATTTTCAGCAGTGTATAAAGAAAATATTCAATTCTAAATTAGAAATGCATGGCATATAATTTCGCATTAGTGGACAATCATGGAGTATGGTTCAGAAGTGTTAGCTCTCGTGGTTTGATAGGTTATTCAGTGGGAGCAATTCTCACTGGATTTTACATATTACTTTATTGGTTTCCTGAATATCTAACGAGTCTGATTGAATTGCTAAATCCATTGAGTTTACTGCTCAGAGGATCCAAGTCTGATCAATGGTTTTTATATGGATTTCTCTATACTTTTTTCGTTGTCACTTTTGGAGTGAAGTTTATTTTTAAGTATCGAAATAATCGGTACCACTTGATTCGAACCTCAGTATTAATGGCAGTTCAGTTGATTTTTTCGTTTTTATTGCCTGCGATACTGAAGAAGTTTAATGAGCCAGAATTTTATTTTTCTTATTTCTGGCCATTAAAGAAAGAATATCTTTTTCCTAGTGATTTAAATTACTTGATGTCGAGCGGCAAACTCGGGGTTTTTATGGTCTTTTGGGCGGTGATAATGCTCGTTGTTGTGACACCAATATTGACTTATTTTTTTGGCAAAAGATGGTATTGTTCGTGGGTTTGTGGCTGCGGCGCTCTTGCTGAGACAGCAGGAGATTCATTCAGGCAATTGAGTAATAAGTCGACCAAGGCGTGGAAGTTGGAGAAAGGAATTATTTATTCCGTACTTGCTTTGATTATAGGACTTACCGTTTTGTTGTGGATCAATTCGTATCAAAAGGGAGAAGTGCTTGGAGCCGCCTCAAAAACCTATGGACAATGGTACGGATTTTTTATCGGCAGTTTGTTTAGTGGAGTTGTAGGCACGGGGTTTTATCCTATTTTAGGTAGCCGTGTTTGGTGTCGTTTCGGATGTCCAATGGCGGCTATTTTGGGCATACAACAACGGCTATTTTCTAGATTTCGAATTACAACAAATGGTGGCCAATGCATTAGTTGTGGCAACTGCAGCACCTATTGCGAGATGGGCATAGATGTGCGAGCTTATGCTCAACGACAAGAGAACATAGTTCGCGCTTCTTGCGTAGGTTGTGGGGTGTGTGCTAGTGTTTGCCCTCGTGGGGTTTTGAAATTGGAGAGTGGTAAATCACCGAGAATAAAAAATCTCTAACTAATTCTGCGGATGGTTCGCAGCTGATGAGAATATGCGCCGGAATCTATGTTGAAGATGCCTTGATGATCCAGTCGGTCCATGCGCACTTTACCAGAAGCATGAATAATGGTTTTTTCCCCTGAATTTGGCTGATGAATCACAATTCCGACGTGAGTAATTCTGCCTTCTGCATTGTCAAAGAAAGCAAGATCTCCTGTTTGTGCTTCGTCTATGAACGCAATGAGTTCGCCAGTTTCAGCTTGTTGATAGGCATCTCTAGGAATATTTTTTCCAGCCATTCTGTAGATAAGCTGGGTGAAACCACTGCAATCGATTCCCATCAATGTACGACCGCCCCATAGATATGGCGTATCGAGAAACATTAATGCTCCAAGGGTTATTTCAGTAGGTTGAGTTGCGTTTTGCAAGTCTTCTCGAGAACATTCAAAAGTGCGGTTTCCACATTCAATAGTAGTTTCACCGGTTATGCGTAACTGGCTTCCCGCAGGTAAAAAGTTGAATCCACCTTCGGCATTGCGCACGATGAGTAGCGGTGCAGTGGATGTTTTAATCAAATTTGGAGAGCCTTCGGATAAAAATTGAATTTGCTTTTTATCTACCCATCCTTCATACTGATCGTGGTGACAACGAATCATAAGCCATTTATCAGTTGATTCTAAAACATCCACTGTTTCACCAAATAACAATTGATTGGTCATTTCACTTTTATCAGAATCTTCCTTACGAATGGGAATACATGCCAACTGACAAATACCTCTTTGGCTCATAAATTTCTTTTTTACAAATATCTAACATCTGAATGATTTAGAATTCTTAATTTTTTGTTCAAAATTAGAGGGTTGATTGTTAGTTACTTAATTTAAAATTTTCGATGAAAATGTAAAAATCTTCGATAAATATTTTTTTTAGTCGATAATATACTCATATTTGTCGTTGAAAACACTTATTTAGTCTTTGGTCCCTGCTCTGCGGACTTGCATTAATTATTTAACAACCTAACATTTAACTAAACCGAATGAAACATTCTACATTGTTTTCATGGGGAAATCAGGTCTGTAGTCGCTTCACGTCTACATCTATTTCCAGGGCAGCCAAGGTATTCACCTTAGCTGTGATTTTGTTTTTGTGGGGCACCGCGAAAAGTAGTGCTCAGTCGCCTGCACCAGCGAATGACTTGTGCAGCGGCGCTATCAACATCAACTGTGGTGAAACCTACAATGGCTCCACGGAATTTGCAACAGCTGATAATATTGAGCTTTGTGGCGGAAGTTTCGATGCTGTAGAACCGGGGGTATGGTTCTCACATGTCGGTACAAATGCAAACGTAAGTATCTCTTTGTCTGAAACCCAAGAAAACGGCGGTTGGGACACCTTCGTCGCTGTTTATAGCGGTTCTTGCGACCAAAGAACTTGCGTTACTCAAGATGATGATTCAGGCCCATCTTTGAACGCATTTGCGCAATTTTTTGCACAGCAAGGTGTGACATATTACATATATGTTACAGGGTACGATACCAATGCTATCGCTGACGGCGATAGTGGCCCATTCAACTACAGCGTTAGCTGTCAACCTGTTTGTATTCCTTCACTTGAGATTTCTTGTAGTGGAAACGAAACGGTAGAATGTGGTCAAGAAAACAACCTCGAGATTACAGGTTCACCAGAAGTTGAACTTAATAGTTGCAACGATAACGGTGCTGCTGAATTGACATACATTGATTCTGAGGTATCACTCAACAACTGTACTCGCGTAATCACTCGCACATGGGTTGCTACCTATGGCGATTTAGTGGCTACCTGCATCCAAACAATCACTGTAGTAGATACTACTGCTCCTGTGATTAGTGGTGTAGAACCAGTGATTACTGTAGAATGTCTGGAAAGTGTTCCGGGACCTGCAGAAGCTTCTGCTTTAGACGCTTGTTCAGGTGTTGTTGATGTAACTTCATTCCAAAGCAATACTGGTGAAATAACTTCTAGCTGTGATCTTTCTACGGCTTTCGGTCCAGGTCCAGATTGGGCTATTTGGTTGCCAACTCTTCAACAATTAGGTTACGCTGCTTCTACGCAGTTCAACTTTATTGATGGTGGTAGCTTCGTTCAGTTTGCCGACGGTACCGCTCACTTGTTTGGAACTATCGCAAACAATGTAAATCCAAACCAACAATTCGTAGTTGATTTCTGGTTTGAAAATAAGTCGAATTGGGAAGAATGGTCAGCTCTTGGCCGTTCTTACAAGGATGATATGAATTGTGTTACATCTGGTCAAAATGAAGATTGGACTTACTACGAAATGGTAAACAATTTCTCATCGATGACTGGTGCTGGTGATTATGCTGGTGATGTATTGTACTTCCAACACATGCCAATCAATTACTACTTCGGATTACAAGTTGGTCAAGGTGCTAACAACAAGAACTGTAACTTCGGTCTTTCTGCATGGTTTTACTTCAATGGTTTCATGGATGGCAATGCTATCAATGGTATTGGTGACGTGAATGCTGATGCTTCATGCGAACCAAACCTCGAACAAGATTGCGTTCATAATACTTCATTCACTTACTTGTACAGAGCTCAAGATGCTTGTGGTAACGCTTCAATCGTGAGCCAAGAAATCATTGTTGATGACAACACTGCTCCTGAATTTGTCGATTGTCCAGAGGCTGTTACATTAGAATGTGGTACAGAACTCCCAGCAGTAGCTAATCCTTCGGCTGTTGACAATTGCAGCGGAGATGTTGTTGTGGCTTATGTTGGTGCAGAGGAAAATATCATTTCTACTTGTTTGACAGAAATTACAAGAACATGGTCTGCCACTGACGTATGTGGAAACAGATCTTTCTGTACACAAGTAATATCAATCGTAGATACTACTGCTCCTGCCTTTGAAAGCCTTCCAGCGGAAGAAGTTACTTATGAGTGCAACGCTGTTGTTGAGGCTCCAGTTCTCACTGCAACCGATGTTTGTAATGAATTCAACATTTCTTTTGTTGAGGATACTATCGCAGGCAACTGTCCAGGATACTATACTTTGGTTCGCACTTGGACTGCTACTGACGTTTGTCAAAATACTTCTTCTTTCGTTCAAACAGTGAACGTTGTTGACACAACAGCTCCAGAATTTGATGAGTATGAGTATTATACTTCAATTAACTGTGAAGATCTTCCAGCTATTCTTACAGCTTCGGACAATTGTGGTGAAGCAACAGTTGTAGTTACTCTTGAGCAGTTGAACTCAGGTGGATGTCTTGGTGTATTGTACAGAATTTATACTGCAACTGACGAGTGTGGAAACACTGCAACCGCAGAGCAGTACATTACTATTGTTGACGTTACAGCTCCTGTTATCAATGGAGTAGGAGAGGAGACTTCTGTAGAATGTTCTGAAGTTGAGCCTGGTGATGATAGCATCTTCGGTTCAGGTGATGTATTCGCTACAGACAACTGTGAAGGCGATGTAACACTCGTGTACTCTGAACAAATCGTGATGACTGATGACAACTGTCCACAGTCTTATGATGTTATCCGTACTTGGGTGGCGACTGACTATTGTGAAAACGTAAGCACTGCTTCTCAATTGGTTCACATTATCGATACTACAGCTCCAACATTCAGCAATTTTGAAGAGTCTATTACAATTTCATGTGACGACGAACTTCCAGCTGCTATAATCGGTGTTTCTGACAACTGCGGTGAAGCTACATACACTCACAACGATGTTCGTGTTGATGGTGATTGTATCAATAACTACGTTATCGAGCGCACTTTCACTGCTGTAGATGAGTGTGGCAACACATCTTCACATACTATTTTCATCAATGTACAAGACACTACTGCTCCGGTTGTAGAAGGACAAGAAGAAATCATCGTTGAGTGTGGTGATGATGTTCCTGTAATTGACCCAACTGCTACTGACAACTGCGAAGGTGAAATCACTATGTCTTATGTAGATTATAGCACTATTTCTCCATGGTTTGAAATCCGCAATGGCGGAAACGGAGTTGTAGATTTGAGCGGTCTTCCATCCAATATTACTGTAATCGGTTCTAACGGCAGTCAAATGTCGAATATCTTCACTGCTGCTGCAGTAGTAGCTAAGCAAGTGAATATTTCATTCAACTGGAGCTATCAGTCAAGTGACGTAGATGGTGCATTCTATGATCCGTTTGGATATTGGATCAATGGTGTTTTCACACAATTGAGCCAGAATAACGGTGGTATGAATCAAACTGGTTCAACCACTGTATTAGTCCCTGCTGGTAGCATCTTTGCTGTTGGAATAAACGCTGTGGACAACATCTTTGGTGCGGGTTCTGTTACTCTATCAAATGTGGCGGTTGAAGCTGTTGCTGTAGAGTGCCCAATCACTGATTGCGTTCTTCGTCAGTACACTGTAGCTGATGCTTGCGGAAATGAAACTATCTTCAACCAATTCATTGTTACTCGTGATATCACAGCTCCATCATTTGATGAATATGCAAATGAAATTGAGCGTCCATGTGATGATTACGAAGGAACTTATATTACAGCTAGCGATGCTTGTTCAGAAGTAACTATCACTTTCGAAGACGAGATGGTTAGCGGTGCTTGCGCTGGTCGTGTGATTCGCACGTACACTGCTATAGATGCTTGTGATAATTCTGCTACTGCCGTTCAAGTAATTACTTTGATCGACAACGTAGATCCTATTGCTACTTTCACTCCTGAGAGCTTTGAAGTAGAGTGTGGTCAGCCATATGAAATGGGCATGGCTACATTCTCTGACAATTGTGATATGGAATTGGAAGTGTCTCAAGACATCGAAACATCCTTCAATGGTTGTGAAACAATTATAACTTACACTTGGACTGCTGTTGACCACTGTTTCAACGAAACATCTGTTTCAGCAACCATTACTATCGTTGACACTACTAATCCTTTCTGGACTTCATTCCCAGAGGATCAAACAATTGAATGTGACCAAGAAATTCCTGCTGTTGTAATGGCAGTGGCTGGTGACGATTGTGATGACATGGTAGAAGTAGCATACACTACTGAAACTATTGCTGGTGAATGTGCAAATCAATACACCATAGCTCGTCACTTCAGAGGTTTTGACAACTGTGGTAATGAAGTATTGGGTACTCAGCTTATCAACGTTCAAGACACTCAAGCTCCTTCAGTAGAAGGTCAGACTGAGGTTGTTGTTGAATGTGGTGATGATATCCCAGTTGTTGATCCTACTGCAACAGACAATTGTGAAGGTGAAATCACTATGACATTTGCTGATTACAATACAATTTCTCCTTGGTTTGAAGTTCGTAACGGCGGAGATGGTATTGTAGATTTGAGCGAGTTACCATCAAATATTGAAGTAATCGGTTCAGACGGTTCATTCATGTCAAATGTCTTCACAGCCGCTGCTGTAGTTGCTAAGCAAGTGAATATTTCATTCAACTGGAATTACCAATCTAATGATGTCAATGGACCGTTTTTCGATCCATTTGGATATTGGATCAATGGCCAGTTCACTCAATTGAGCCAAAAAAACGGTGGAATATATCAAACTGGTTCTAGCACTGTATTAGTACCAGCAGGAAGCATCTTCGCTGTAGGTATCAATGCTATTGATAATGCTTTGGGTACAGGCGTTGTTTCTCTTTCAAACATCTCTGTTGAAGAGGCTGAGCTTGAGTGTCCAATCACAGATTGTATCCTCCGTCAGTACACCGTAGCTGATGCTTGTGGTAATGAAACTATTTTCAACCAGTTCATCATTACTCGCGACCTTACTGCTCCTGCATTCAACGAGTATGCAATTGAAATCGAGCGTCCGTGTGATGATTACGAAGGAACTTTCGTGTCTGCTACTGACGCTTGTTCAGATGTAACCATTACATCTGTTGATGAGATCGTATCTGGTGGATGTCAAGGTCGTATCATTCGCTCTTACACTGCTACTGATGCTTGTGGTAATACTGCAACTGCTCAACAAATTATTACTTTGACAGATGCGACTGCACCTGAAGTAGTAGCTGAGCCTACTGATATTGAAGTAGAGTGCGGTAACAATGACTGGAGTGTAGCTGAAGTTAGCTTCACTGACAATTGTGACGATGACGTAGAGTTTGAATACTCTATCGAGTATTTTGCTCAAGGTTGTACTGGTTATTACCTCGCTCAATGGATTGCAGAAGATAATTGCGGTAACTCTATCACTGTTGATCAAATCATCACTGTAGTTGATACTGAAAATCCGTTCTTCACATTTATCCCAGATAGCTATAACGCTGAGTGTGATGAAGAGCTCGTTTATGAAAACGCAATTGCAGACGACTTGTGTTCAGTTCCAACAGTAACTGTTGAAGTTGACACAACTTTCGGTGAGTGTCCAAACACTTATGTAATCACACGTACATTCACTGCTACAGATAACTGCGGAAATACTGATGTTGCTGTACAGGAAATCAACGTTGCTGATACAACTGCTCCAGAATTTGACCTCGAAAATGCTGTTTACCAGCTTACTTTCGAGTGTGATGAAGATGTAGTGGGTGTTCAGCCTGTTGCTACTGACAATTGCAACCTTATTGAAATAGCTGTTGCTGAAACATTGTTTGTAGACAACTCTTGTTATTCATACGGAGCGTTGATTTACACAGCAACAGATGCATGTGGTAATGTTTCTGATCCTTTCTATCAGTTCTTCACAATCGAAGATACTACTGCTCCTGCTATCACTGGTCTAGTTGAAATTACTCGTCCATGTGATGACTACGAGGGTATCTTCATCGAAGCTACTGACGTTTGTAACAGTATTTCATTTGATTACTCAGATGACTTCGTTTCAGGTGGATGTCAAGGTCGTATCATCAGAAACTATGTAGTTTCTGACGAATGTGGAAACAGCGAGACTTTCCAACAGATCATTACATTGACAGACGTTGTTCTTCCTACAGTTGAAGAAGAACCAACTGATCTGACTATTGAGTGTGGTGACGCTATACCTGGATTTATCCCTGTGTTTGACGACAATTGTGATGAAGAATTGGATGTAGATTTCGCTAGCAGCACTTCAATGGATGGCTGTGTAGAGGTAATCACTCGTTCATGGACTGCTACAGACAACTGCGGAAACGAGTTGATTGTAGATCAAGTAATCCGTATTGAGGACAATACAGATCCATTCTTCACAAATGCTCCAGAGAGCTTCACAGCTCAGTGTGGTGGCATGATCGCACTTGAAGAAGCAACTGCTTCGGACATCTGCGCAGGTGAAATTGAGCCTACATACTCTGAAGAAACAATTGCAGGTGACTGCGAAGGTACTTATACCCTTGTTCGCACTTGGGTTGCTACAGATGACTGCGGTAATCAAGCAACACACGTTCAGACTATCACCGTTGTTGACGAAGTAGCTCCTGAATTCACTTCAGTTCCTGACAACTTCTCAGTATACTGCGGAGATTACATCGGCTTCGATATGGCAATTGCTACTGACTTGTGTTCTACTCCAGTAGTTACTTTCGCAGATGTAACATCTGAGAATGCATTCAACGAAGAGCTTGATTTGTGTGGTTACACTGTAACACGCACTTGGACAGCTATCGATGATTGTGGTAATGCAAGCATGGTTTCGCGTACTGCATTTGTTTATGACAACGTTGCTCCATTCTTCAATGGTTCTGTTCAAAACGTAACTGTTGCATGCGCTTCTGAAATTCCAGCTCTTGTTGAATTAACAGCTGGTGATGAATGTGGTGATGCTACAGTGGAAAGAAATTCATTAGTTCAATCTTCTGACGACTGCGGTAACCAAGTAATTTTGGTATCTTATGTTGCAGAAGACGAGTGCGGAAACATTGCTACTACTTCTTACACGATCACAGTAGCTGATGAAGAGGCACCTGTATTGTCTCTTGAGCCTGCTGATCTAGTATTGGCTTGCGAAGATGCTATTCCTGCTGCTCCGGTAGTAGAAGCTGCTGACAACTGCACAGAAAACATAGAAGTAATGTACGAAGAGTCTTACATCGGTGACATGCCAGCGGAAGGTTCTATTGCAGATTGCAACTTGTTGACTCCTGCATTGCCAGCTGGTAATCCATGTAACTACCCAACAGCTTGGGCTATGGCACTCTTCAACATGCCAACTGCACACCGTTTCTATGTTGTTCAGAGTGGTGATTTCGTTGAATATCCTGACGGAAGTGTTGTTGTAACAGCTGTTCTTCAGAACGCATACAACGCTAACGCTGGTTTCAACGTTAACGTAACTTTCACTGGTAAGAAGGACTGGGCTGAATGGTCATCACAATCTTTCCCAACTAGCTTTAAGGCTGATTGCGGAGGTGTTGATGCTAACTATCAAGATTGGTTCTACTTCTTGTTGCAAAACGGTCCTGGTGCTGAATTGGTTGGTTGGGGTGATTATGCAGGTTCTTCTTTGAACTTGACACACGCTCCTTCAAACAACTACTTTGGATTCCAATACGGCAATGGAGCGAACAACTACAATGCTGCTGATAACGGATTCGGAGGTTGGTTCACATATAGCGGTACTTTCGTATTGCCAAACCAAACTTCAATTTCTACGGTGACTGGTGCTGGTGACTTTGCATTCGAATTGGATTGCTGCCCAGACTACTCAATCGTACGTTGTTGGACTGCATTTGATTGCACAGGAAATTCAGTTTCACACTGTCAGACGATTTCATTCGCTGGAAGTTCAAACGGTGGTGGAGATATCTCTCCAGTAGTTCCTTCTGAAGAAGTAGCTACTCCAGAAGTTGCTCCAGCAGTAGTAGTATTCCCTAACCCAGCTACAGACATGACTAACTTCGTGTTCACAGCTACAGAAAGCGGTAAGGCTACAATCGAAATCTTTGACCTCGCAGGTGCACGTGTTGGTATGATCTACGCTTCTGAAGTAGTAGAAGGTACTGAATACAAGACATCTTATGAGACCTCAAACATGGCAACCGGTGTGTATATGTATCGCCTCACAAACGGTGGAAAAGTTGAAATGGGTCGTTTGATCATCAACAAATAAACCGCAGAAGGATATCTTTCGAAATTGAAAACCCTCCCCGGCATCGCCGGGGAGGGTTTTTGCTTTTTGAACACTTCAGGACCTTGATGGGTTAATTCAACATTAAATACGACCGATTGTATATTATTCGTTCAATCGTTGAGTGTTTCGGTTATAATTTTGTCGCTATATGTCATCACGTTTTTTAATATTTCTGGGCAGCATTTCCCTTATCATGTTTATCATTGATATTTATGGGTATATGGGTATTCGACAGTTGACTTCAAACTTGGAGCTGCCTTGGAAGAAAATCTGGCGCTGGGCTTGGTGGATTCCAAGCATCGTTACTGTGGTCCTGTACATTGTAATGATTGCTCGATTTCAACAACTTCAGGAAACAAAATCATATGCTTTCTTCAGTTTCGTTCAAGCTGTTACCTTCATTTTTGTCATCCCCAAATTGATTTTCGTCCTTTTTCATTTTCTCAACGACTTGGGCTGGATAGGGCAGTGGACGGCTGAAAAAGTGAAATCTCAAATTACTTCCGAGCCTCACGAGAAAATGAACCGACTTCAATTCTTCAATCAACTCGGTCTGGCTGCAGGTGTGTTGATGATGGGAGCCATCACATATGGCGTAACAAGAGGAAAATACGCATTCAGAATTTTAAGTGAGAGAATCAATTTCCCCAATCTCCCAAAAGCGTTCGACGGTACTCGAATTGTTCAAATTAGCGACGCGCACTTGGGAAGTTTTCTGGAAGACAGCTACGAAGAGGTGAGGGAGGCAATAGAAATGATCAACGACCTGAATCCCGACTATATAGTTTTTACTGGGGATATGGTTAATAATTATGCATTTGAGGCCGAGCCTTGGATTGATCACTTCAAAGGGCTCAAAGCAACGAAGGGTAAATTTTCAATTCTTGGAAATCATGATTATGGTGATTATGGATTTGATAGAAACAATCCTGATGACATCAAGAAGAAAAGCGAGAGTTTTGAGCGCTTAGTCGAAATACACAAGGAGATGGGTTTCACCTTACTCAGAAATCAAAATGTGCTTTTGGAGAAAGGTGGCGAAAGCATACGTCTCTTGGGAATGGAAAATTGGGGAAAAGGATTTCAACAGTATGGAGACTTTTCCAAAACGCTTGAGGGTACTGATGAAAACGAGTTTAAAATCCTCCTTTCACATGATCCCACACACTGGGAGGAGCAAGTCTTAGGTAAAGCGAAGGTGGATTTAACACTATCTGGCCATACGCATGGAATGCAGTTTGGCGTGGAGTTGCCCAAACTCGGAATCAAACTTTCTCCAGCGAGCCTTCGCTACAAACGTTGGGGAGGTCTTTATTCTGAAAATAGTCAATATCTACATATCAACAGAGGTTTCGGATTTTTAGGCTTCCCCGGTAGAGTTGGAATGCCCCCTGAAATCACCTGTATTGATATCTATTCTGCTTAGGATGCTTTGATATTTTTATCTTTGCAGCCCAAAATTCAATTACATGTCAGACGATAAGAAGATTATCTTTTCGATGGTGGGTGTCAATAAGTACACTCCACAAGGCAAACATATCATCAAGGATATCTACCTTAGTTTCTATTACGGAGCTAAAATTGGTATTCTCGGTATGAACGGTGCCGGTAAATCGACCGTAATGAAAATTATCGCTGGTCTCGACCAGTCTTTCCAAGGGGATGTGGTGTGGAGCCCGGGATATAGCGTAGGCTACCTTCCGCAGGAGCCACAACTTGACGACAATAAGACTGTTCGTGAAATCGTAGAAGAAGGCGTTAAACCCATTACCGATGCCCTCAAGGAATATGAGGAAATCAATGCTTCATTCATGGATGAAGAGATTCTTAACGACCCAGAGAAAATGCAAAAGCTCATGGATCGTCAGGCTGAGGTGCAAGACCGCATCGAAGCCCTCGGTGGTTGGGATCTCGACACAAAACTTAATATTGCAATGGACGCTCTTCGCTGTCCACCAGAAGATTCGAAGATTCAAATGTTATCGGGTGGTGAAAGAAGACGTGTAGCGCTTTGTAGATTGTTGCTGCAACAACCTGATGTTTTATTACTCGACGAACCGACCAACCACTTGGATGCGGAGAGCGTATTGTGGTTAGAACAGCACTTGCAACAGTATCAAGGTACTGTATTGGCCGTAACTCACGACCGCTACTTCCTTGATAATGTCGCTGGTTGGATTCTCGAATTGGATAGAGGAGAGGGTATTCCTTATCAAGGTAATTACTCTTCTTGGCTCGATCAAAAGTCCAAGCGTCTGGCTCAGGAGGAAAAGCAAGAGTCTAAGCGAAGAAAAATACTAGAACGCGAGCTCGAATGGGTAAGAATGAACCCTAAAGGCAGACATGCAAAAAATAAAGCACGTCTCCAAAACTATGATCGCATGATGGCCGAGGGTGAACGTGAGAAAGAAGCAAAACTCGAAATTCCAATTCCGAACGGACCTCGACTCGGTAGCGAAGTCATAGAATTCACTAATGTTACAAAAGGTTTTGAAGACAGGATTTTAATTGAAAACTTAAACTTCAAATTGCCTCCTGCAGGTATTGTAGGTGTGATTGGCCCGAATGGTGCTGGTAAAACAACACTTTTCAGAATGATCATGAATGAGGAAACTCCTGACGCTGGTTCAATCAAAATTGGAGAGACTGTGGTCATTGGATACGTTGACCAACGCCACAAAGATGTGGAAGCAAACAAAACGGTTTATGAGGTGATCTCAGGAGGCAACGAAGTCATCGAGATAGGAGGTCAGTCGATCAATTCACGCGCGTACTGCTCAAAATTCAACTTTGCAGGTGCAGATCAACAAAAGAAAGTAGGTGTGTTGTCAGGTGGAGAAAGAAATCGTTTGCACCTGGCGATGACGCTAAAAACTGAAGCAAATGTTTTGCTTCTCGACGAACCTACCAACGATATAGACGTCAACACTCTTCGAGCTTTAGAAGAAGGTATTGAAAGTTTTGCAGGCTGTGCAGTTGTGATCTCTCACGATAGATGGTTCCTTGATAGAATTTGTACACATATTCTTGCGTTCGAAGGTGATTCTCAAGTTTACTTCTTTGAAGGTACTTTTAGCGAATATGAGGAAAACAAAATTAAGCGTCTAGGCGATGTGAATCCTCATAGAATAAAGTATAAGAAGCTCGTTCGATAAGCATTCTATTTATATTCAAATAGTAAAAAACTCTTAGAATTTCCATTAGACCCGTGGAGTTGCTGATTGATCAGCAACCCGCGGTGGTCATGGATGAATGTTGGAGAATTTTCGCCAGAGTGTATTGTAGAAGAATACTCCTCCAACTCTTGTGAGTCATAAGCGCCATCAATATTTCTATATCGAATGCACTTCGTCATTCGACCATTTTCATCATAGAAATATTCTTCTTTACTCCAAAAGTTTCTAATTTCAGTGGGACAAATACGAGCAACGAGTTGCCCTTTATCATTATAGGAATGCAGTAACTCAACTTCTTCCCATTGATTAAAGGCGTGACTTACAAAGGACTTCGATGGCCAAGTACCTTCCGAATACTCGAATCTTTCCTCATATAATTTTCTTTTGCCTGCGAAAAAGGAAGTATATTTCACCAACTGGCCAATCGAGTTGAACTCTCCTTCAGAAATGTAAATGCTATCAACGCCGCCGTCTGGTCGCATGACCACTTCTTTGCAAAAACGACTTGAAACTTGATTTTTTTTAAAATCTAAGGAATAGCTATTCAACTGAATCCCCTGTGAAAAAGCAGAAAATCCAATGATTGAAAAAAAGACGGTAAGGCTCAACTTCATGTTAAAGGTATATGGATACCTTTTTACGAATGAAAAGGTCAGAGGTTACTTTCCGTTAAAACGCTTGTCAATGATTTCGTTTCGATAGTCGAAAATGCTTTGTAGCCTGTTTTGAACATATACTGCATTAGCAATACCTCCAATAAAGCCGAATGGCAGCGCATAATGCACAAGATCAGTCATCTCAACACCATCTGGCTTTTGCTCGAATTTATGCAAATGATGCCAAAACGTATACGGTCCAAATCTTTGCTCATCTACAAAATACTCATTATCGCGACAATGGGTAATTTCAGTTGTCCAGCGCAATGGGATATTGAGTAAAGGACGTACTTTATAATTAATGATCATACCTGGAAACATCTTCTTGCCTTTGATATCGGTAAGAATTTCGAAGCTCATGTCTGGAGGCGTGATTTCATTTAGGTTGTAAGGTGAGGAAAAAAAGTCCCAAACAATCGACATATCTGCCTTGAGCAGAATTTTTTTCTCTAAAGAATAAATTTTCATGGCATTGTAACAACTCAACCTTCCATTTTGTTGGGCTTACGTCGCTTTCTATATGCATAATAATGCAAGACCGTTTCGATGGCAACTTCCATTGCTTTGTTAATTGGATAAAACTGAGAAAGCGAAGGATCAATCGAAGAGAGACGCGTGTAAAATTCACTCATGATCGGTATCCGCTTACCGTTCTTTATATTGTCAATGGCCTGTTGATACTCCTTTTCTTGATGGGTTTTTATCAACTTGCAAGTAACAATTTCTGGCTTGCCTTCTTTATCTCTGCGCGCAGTAAAACCAAAAAGCCGGCATATCAAACCGCGATAAGGATACTCATTACAAAGACCACCAAAATTGGTGACATAAGGACGAAAAACATGGCAAGTAGAGGATTTATTGTTTTGAAGCTCTTCCAGAAAGGACTCCGCTCGACCATCATCATATAGCTTTAGAGCAAGTGGTAAAAACTCCAATGCTGTGGCCTCTATATCTGGTTTTTTGCAACATTCACCACAACCGGAAAGGCAATGCATGCCACTCTCGAGTTGTACTTTAGATATCTCTCGGTCGAGCTTTAAATATACTCGTTGAACTGCTCTGACCTTACCTGTTAACGTTTTCATGGATGTAAAACGGCAAATTTTGCCGATGTAGTGACGAATGAATCTTTTACTAAATAGATGAAATAGATTCCTTGTGCAAAATGTTCACTCGGAATCAAAATTTGATGATTTTGACCTGAATTCAGTATTTTTCCTTGCGAAACAATACTACCCGTACGGTCACAAATTCTATATTCACAATTCGAAGCTCCATTGCCGACGATAGCTACCAAAATTTGTTGATCGAAAGTGTTTCCCTTTGGGAAGTTAATCTGAGTATTCGTTTTTGTAATTTCACCTGCAGTTGAGAGTGCTAAAGGTGTGCTTAGTTCACTTACCACGGGTATGTGATCGCTCATATAATAAATAGAGCGGATAACGTCCGCAGGCACTTCATTTCCTGCAATGCAGGAAGTAATACTTTGATTATAACATTCTCCATTGTTTCCCAAAGATTTGTAGGAATCATTTACATAAACCAGATCTCCAAACAACTGCATGATAGATGGTGAGAACATGATAAAATCAAATCTGTCGTCCACACCGCCGCCAGCGCCGTCACCTGCATATTGACTTGAGCGAGTGCTTTGCGTGAGTATTTCTTTATGAGGAAATGATGATCCAGACCAGTTTCCAAGTTCAGCTAATGGATCAACCATATTGATTCCACCACTTGAGCCAGTCAGCTCAATGTATGCAGGTTCTGAGCTGTTATAGATATTAAAATCACCAGCGATTATAATGAGATCATCTGAGTCCAAATTGTTATTGATGTAGCTTTTAAATTGTTGTACCATTTGCAAACGAAGCTGTTCATTTTCTCCGCCAGTGCTACTTTTCAAATGTGTCACGAAAACATGCAGGAAGGTAGTATCCGCACCTTGAAGTAAGTTTTCAGATTTCAACCAAAGTTTATAGTAATTGATATCTCTGACCTCAGTGAGTATGAGATTATCTTCTGCAAGGCCGAAAATTTCTGTATTGTAAATGATGGATTGCTGCAGCGGAAAATCTGAAAATGGATTGCTTTGTTGGGGAACGTAAGGCGCATTATCGAATGCACCATATCCAATTTCATTCATCATGCTGCGTGTATCAACAAGCCCTTGTTCTGTTTTCAGCTCTTGCAGCATCAACAAATCAGGACGATAATAATCAATTATATTCCTGAGAGTGTCTACGCGCCCGGCGATATTACCAGTCGGATAATTGAGCACATTGTAACACATCAGTTTAATATTGGTTTGAGCCAATAATGCAGTGGATACAGTGAACATCAAAAGGATTAAAAGTCCTTTTGGATTAATGAGATTGGCTTTCTTCAATTGGAATTATTTTTATAACGGGGGTGGAAAGATAGTATCTCTTCCTTTAAACGATGCTTATCTAGGTGAGTATAAATTTCGGTGGTAGTGATACTGGCATGTCCTAGCATTTCTTGTACGGCTCTCAAATCAGCGCCTGCCTCAACCAGATGGGTGGCGAATGAATGTCTAAATGTGTGCGGACTTACTTGTTTTTTTATTCCTAATTGAACTACTAGATTTTGAATAATTGAAAAGACAGACATTCTTGAAAATTTGCCGCCGCGCAGATTTAAAAACAATGCATCAGCAGCGTTTGGCTGTATCGGTAAGTGATTTCTTGTGTGCTGCAAATAGTGTTGAACCCAAGTAATAGCCGAACTTCCAATGGGCACGAGCCGTTCTTTATTTCCTTTTCCAATTATTCGAATAAATCCTTCATTAAAGTAAACCTGACTCAGCTTCAGGTCGACCAATTCGCTAACGCGCAGTCCGCAACTGTATAAAACCTCCAAAATGGCGCGATTACGGTGACCATCCTTTTTACTTAAATCAATAGCATTTATCACTGCATCAATTTCTTCAACTGAAAGCACATCTGGTAATTTTCTTCCAATTCTCGGTGCTTCAATGAGCTCGGTAGGATCGACTTGAATTATTTGTTCAAGTATTAGATAAGTATAAAATGCCTTTATGCCTGAGAGAATCCTAGCTTGTGAAGTAGCGCTTAATCCAAGTTCATTTAAAGCTTTCAAAAACAATCGAATGTCTGAAGCTTTTATTTTGGACGGTTGCAATTGTCCTGCTGAATTTTCTGACCACTCGGCAAGCTTGGTCACATCGCGTTCGTAAGCATCGACACTATTCTTCGATAGCGATTTCTCCAATCGAAGATATGCTTTGAATCCTTTGATATGTGATCGCCATGCGCTCATAGTGCAAAGGTGCGAAATTGGTTTCACACAATTCACATTTCACTGTTTGCAAATACATTTTTTCATTACCGAACGTTCATTCTATTGGTAGATTTTTGACATGGTAGAATTACACGCATAACCTGCTATTGACCATGCTTAAAACCTTAATCGTACTCATCAACTTCATAGGTTTGTTTTTTCTTCACTTGTTTACAGTGAATGAAGTAGCAATACAAAATGTGGCTCCAGACTCTATGAAACCAGGCGAAAAGACTTTGGTGGAGGTGACCATTTATAAAAACCAAATTCAAGGTTTTGGTAAAATGGAGATTCAGTTCCCCGAAGGTTTTGTTGCTTCTCCGTCAGAAACAAAAGGAGCTTCATTTACTTTCAGCGAACGTAAAGCGCGTTTTGTATGGATGACAATGCCTACTGAGGAAACGTTCACAGTATCATATTTTTTAGAAGCGCCAGCAACTTTTGACGGCCGATATGAAGTGAAAGGTATATTCTCTTATATCAAAGAAAATGAAAGAGTCGATTATCTAATTCCTACCAAATCTGTAATGGTGAAACCAGACGCTGCCGTGGCTACTAATCAAGAAAACGGAAGCAATACGAATACCAGCACCAACGGTACGGATCAAAACTCTTCTGGTACTTCTGCAACTGCTTCTAATACTTCTAATACATCGGAAACGGCTCCAGAAACAACTTCTAGCAATTCATCGTCTGAGTTCAGAGTTGAGCGTTCAATCACAAAATTGACAGATACAGAATACCGAGTAAACATTCGGGTATTGAATAGTAATGTAAAAGGATTTGCAAAAATCATTGAAGGATGTCCGAATCTTTCTAAAACAGAAAAAATTCAAGACGCGGGTGCTACTGTAACCGCAGATAAGAATAACATTAAATTTGTTTGGTTTGAAATTCCAGTATCTCCACTAATTGAAGTTGCATACAAGCTCACGCTATTAAGCCCTTCTTCGCAGCTTCCAGAAATCAATGGAAAGATTGCTTTTGTTGAAAATAACAACCCCAAAGAAATAGTCATTGTGAACGTTGCAGGAGCGGCGGCGAATACAGATTCTAATGCTGTTGCAACCAACCCCGCGAATGGAAATACCACCAATGAATCGAAATCAAATTCGAATACTGCAACAGAAAATACAGCAGGTGATAACACGACAACTGCTACAAATAAGAATTCAAACACGAATACCAGCAGCGAATCAACTGCTTCAAATGTTACAAAAACACAGAAAAATGATCCTGTGAAAGAGGAGAAAAGCAAGGTGAAAGAGAACGTAAAGCCGGTTGATACAGCAGAAAATAAGACAGAAAAGTCGAGTACGAGTACATCAAAAGAGTCTACCAAATCCAATGGTAGCAAGGTTTCTAGCGCTCCCGATGCTGAAAAAGGTGTGACATACAAAGTGCAAATTCTTGCTGCACATCGCGTTGTTAATAAAACTTATTTCAAGCAGCGCCACGGCTTCTCAGAAGATTTTAATATTGAAAACCATGAAGGGTGGGTGAAATATACCACTGGAAAGTTTGGAGAATACAAAACAGCTCGCGACGAAAGAGAGCGATTAAAAAGTGATTACAACACCCTTCCAGGACCATTTGTTACTGCATACAATAACGGAGACAGAATTACAGTGCAAGAGGCACTTCTGATTTCAAAGCAGCAATGGTATCAATAAGACTCATCACACCTACTACAGGTCGAGTGCAACGGCGCTCATGTAGTAATTTTGGTTAATTAATATAGAATTTGTTTAGGTAATTTAGTCTGAAAAGTCCCGAATAACGATTCGGGACTTTTCTATTAAATGACTGATTTCCAGTTTTTAAACCAATATTATTATTTTTACATTTTTCTTGTGAGAATCAATCTGTAGTCGTATATTTGCCGCCCGTTAGAAAAAGATATTACAATGAAACAAGGAATTCACCCAGAAAATTACAGACTTGTGGTCTTCAAAGATATGTCTAATGAATATGCATTCTTAGGCAAGTCTACAGCTGAGAGCAAGGATACCATCAAGTGGGAAGATGGCAATGAATACCCATTGATCAAAATGGAGATTTCGCACACTTCACACCCTTTCTTCACTGGTAAGGTGACGTTGGTGGATACTGCTGGTCGTATCGACAAATTCAAAAATCGTTACGCTAAGTTCGAGAAGAAATAATCGTTTATCGATATCAATGAAAAGGGCTTTCGGAAGAAAGCCCTTTTTTATTTCTAATAGTCTTTTCTTTAGCAATTAAAGCGAAAGGGTTGAAACAATTTCAAGCCCATACCCAATTAAACCTGTTCTCTTGGTGGGAGTATTAGTCAATAAGGTCATTTTAGAAACGCCAAGGTCGCGTAAAATTTGAGCACCAATTCCGTAATCTCTCGCATCCATAGCCACTTTCTCATTCTTGCTACCTAGTGCCTGCATGGTCTTTATTTCGGCAAGTTCATCGATGATGCTATGATTTTTTTGTAAATGATTCATATAGACGATGACTCCTTTTCCGTGCTCCTCAATCATCTGCATCGCTTTGTGAAGCATATCCTCTTTGCCATATTCAAGTGATCCAAAAACATCACCAATAAAATTGCAACTGTGAACACGAACAGGTATTTCCTCATCGGCCCTCCATTCTCCTTTGACAAAGGCCAAATGTTCTGTCCCTTCTATCAGTTGCTTGAATGCATACAATTGAAAAGAACCATAGCGTGTATTGAAAGGTATACTCTCCACTCTTTGAACGAGCGTCTCTTTTGATAGTCGATAGCTGATTAAGTCTTTGATGCTGATGATTTTCAATTGAAACTTTTCAGCAATTTCCATCAATTGAGGCAATCTTGCCATGGTGCCATCATCGTTCATGATTTCGACCAAAACGCCGGCAGGCTCGAATCCTGCCAGACGAGCTAGATCTACAGTGGCTTCTGTATGTCCTGTTCTGCGAAGAACGCCTCCATTTTTGGCGATAAGAGGGAATATATGGCCAGGTCGTCCAAGGTCAGAAGGTTTAGTTTGCGGGTCGATAAGTGCATTCACGGTTTTGGCCCTGTCGTGAGCAGAAATTCCAGTAGTGCACCCATGTCCTAATAAATCCACCGAAATGGTGAAGGCCGTTTTGTTTGGGTCGGTGTTTCGACTCACCATTAGATCCAATTCAAGTTCATCGCATCGCTCTTCCGTGAGAGCTGCGCAAATTAGACCACGGCCATGCTTGCTCATAAAGTTGATGACCTCTGGAGTAACATTGCGCGCGGCTGTGATAAAATCACCTTCATTTTCACGGTCTTCATCATCCACCACAATCACCACCTTGCCGTTGCGAATGTCGTCGATGGCCTCCTGAATGGTATCCAATTTTTCTTTCACCATAGTATGTGTCATAATGCAAAGGTATTGGGTTAAGTTTGCACCCCCAAATGTTGTTTTATTTCTTACCAATATGAATATCCATCAGATACTCTCAACAGGATTGACAAATGCAGTGGAACAATTGTTCTCGGCTAAGCTAGAACCTTCGCAAATTCAGTTTCAAAAAACTCGAAAAGAGTTCGAAGGAGATTTGACGATTGTCATATTCCCATTGGTAAAAATTTCAAAGATGGGACCTGAACAAACAGGACAAGCGATTGGAGAATATTTTGTAAAAAATGTCTCTGAAGTCACGGCTTTCAATGTGGTTAAAGGATTCCTGAATTTGTCCATTTCCAAATCTTATTGGCTTTCGTCATTTGATCAAATGGCGGGACAAACGAATTTTGGGTTCGCTGACGCTGATACTAAACCACGCGTCTTAGTAGAATATGCTTCTCCTAATACCAATAAACCATTGCACCTTGGTCACTTGAGAAATATCTTTTTGGGCTATTCAGTGGCAAAAATTTTGAAAGCGAATGGTCATTCGGTTTCAAAAGTTCAAATCATCAATGACAGAGGAATTCACATCTGTAAGAGCATGTATGCCTGGAAACTTCTGGGAAATGGAGAAACACCGGAGACTTCTGGATTGAAGGGGGATAAGCTCGTAGGAAAGTATTATGTTGAGTTTGATAAACTTTATAAGAGCCAGCAAAGTGAATTAATGTCACAAGGCGCTACAGCAGGAGAAGCCGCTCAAAATGCTCCAGCAATTAAAGAAGCTCAAGAACTTTTGCGCCAGTGGGAAGCGAAAGACCAAGACGTATGGAATCTCTGGAATACCATGAATGGTTGGGTTTACAAGGGTTTTGACGCTACTTATCACACCATGGGCGTTGATTTTGATAAGAATTACTACGAAAGCGACACTTATCTTCTTGGACGCGATGAGGTTCTCAAAGGGTTAGAAAAAGGCATATTTTTTCAAAAAGAAGATGGAAGTATTTGGGTAGACTTGACCGACGAAGGACTTGATCAAAAGGCACTTTTAAGAAAAGATGGAACGGCAATGTATATCACTCAAGATATTGGAACAGCCATTCTCAGATTTAGAGATTATCAAGACGCGGCATATCAAATCTACACTGTCGGTAATGAACAAGAATATCACTTCAAAGTGCTTTTCAAAATATTGAAAAAACTCGGATTTGAACAAGGTGAAAAGTGCTATCACCTCAGCTATGGCATGGTGGAATTGCCAGAGGGAAAGATGAAGAGTAGAGAGGGTACAGTGGTAGATGCCGATGATATCATGGAAGAAATGCGCTCCGAAGCAGAGAGTGTTGCCAAAGAGCAAGGCAAGCTTGAAGGACTTGAAGAAAGCGAAAAAGCAGATGTTTACAGAGCCATTGGAATGTCTGCATTAAAATATTTCTTGCTCAAGGTTGATCCTGTAAAAAACATGACATTCAATCCAAAGGAAAGTATCGACTTTAATGGAAATACAGGTCCCTTCATTCTGTATACCTACGTAAGGACCAATGCGATTAAAAATAAATTTGCCGATATGGGGGGCGATTTCTCAGCATTTAATCTTGACGCAACATTACTCTCATCGATGGAAGTAGAGTTGATAAAAAAAATGAATGATTTTCCAACTGTTCTTCAAGAAGCTGGTGAAAAGTACAATCCAAGCCTCATCGCAAACTATTGTTACGAACTCGTACGAGAGTTTAATTCCTTTTATCACGATTTCCCGATTTTGAGAGAAGAAAACAATGAATTGAGAAAATTCAGAGTCTCATTAACTGTTAAAGTAGGTGAAATCATCAAGAATAGTATGGATCTTCTAGGCATTACGGTGGTTAGAAAGATGTGATTTTCAAAGTAATATCCTCATTTGTTGAAAAATACGTGCATAATCGAACAAAAATCTGTCTTCTAATTGTTATTTAGAAACAGTTTAGATAAGATATTTGCATCAATGAAACGCATCATCATCGCCGATAGTAATTTGCTTATTCGTTCTGGGTTGAACGCTGTATTGCGTCAGTATGACGACTTCCAATTACTGGGCGAGGCTATGAGCGAAGATCAACTCTTGGAGATGGTCAAGTCGTTTGAAGCGGATGTGATTTTGATTGATTTTGCGGCGAAGGAGTTTAGTATCGATGTTTTTGCAAAAGTGTTGCGTATCAATCCAAAAGTTCGATTTGTTGCAATCACAGGCGAGCAGACAGGAATTACCATTGTAAATGCACTCAGGGCTGGTGTTACTTCTTACATTAAAAAAGATTGTGACATCCACGAAATAGTTGAAAGTATCAGAGAAACTGCCACAGGAGGAAGATTCTTTTGTGGTCAAATCCTTGAAACCATAAGAAGAGAAGCTATTGATGTAAATGACTTGGATATCGTGGAGCTTTCATGCGAAGCGGTGGTCATTAGTGAAAGAGAGTTGGAAGTGATCAAGCTTATCGCCGAAGGCTATACCAACAATGAGATAGCCGAACGTCTGTTTTTATCTCCTCACACCGTAAATACACATCGTAAAAACATAATGCAAAAATTGGGGGTGAATAATACCGCAGCCATTGTAATGTATGCCGTAAAGGCCCAATTAGTAAGTCCTAATAAGTTCCTTTTCAGTCCTGTAAATGGATAACGATAATTTTCAGGGTTTTTAACCTTCATCGAAACGCTTGAAACCCTACATTTGTCGAGGCAGTTGAAACAAAACATTGTTTTAAATGCTATAAAGGATAATCAATCAAACCACATGCTTAATGATAGCAACAACCAACAAGATTGAAGTCCAAAAGGTAGAGAAGAGCAGAATCAATGAAGTGAACTGGTCGGATCTTGGTTTTGGTAAAATTTTCGCAGACCACATGTGT